>CAZPTO010000367.1:0-4114 GCA_964589155.1 uncultured Bacteroidaceae bacterium
CGATTGATGGAAGGCAAATTCATATACTAACCTACCTGGGCAGGAAATGGGGAGTGGGCAAACCCAGGTTTACAGAAGAACAAATTGTTAAGTACAGTTCGGATATTATTGCAGAAGGAGGTGCGGTAACATGGGACGTTCCTCCTTTGCCTGATGGAACCATATCAGACGATTTTATGAAACAATTGGAAACGATCGGTACATCGCTGGGGACTTTAAAAAAATAATACAAATGAGACAACTAACAAACATTACAATTCTTTTGCTGCTGGCCACAGCACTTTTTTCCTGCACATCAGATCTGAAAGAATCGCGCCCGAACATCGTGGTAATCCTTTGTGATGATTTGGGATATGGCGATCTGTCATCCTATGGACATCCGATCATTCAAACACCGAATCTGGATGGATTGGCTGAAGACGGAATTAAATTTACCAGTTGCTATTCCGCTGCGCCGGTTTGTTCTCCGGCACGTGCTGGTTTATTAACTGGCAGAAGTCCAAACCGAGCCGGGATCTACGACTGGATACGGCCTGCTGGAAGAGACAGGGGAGAGTGTCTCGACATGGTGCATTTACAGGCAAACGAACCAACCATTCCTGCCATGCTGAAAGAGGTAGGGTATGCCACCTGTATGTCGGGAAAGTGGCATTGCAGTTCCGAATTCCCGGGCGAGACTCAGCCATCTCCCGGATATTTTGGCTTCGACCACTGGTTTGCTACGCATAACAATGCAAGCCCAAGCCACGAGAATCCAAATAACTTCATACGCAATGGCGAAGAGGTAGGCGAATTGAAGGGTTTTAGTTGCCAGATTGTTGTTGACGAAGTGTTGAATTGGTTACAAAACAAAACAACCGATGATCCCTTTTACGCGCAGGTTTGGTTTCACGAACCCCACGAGCCGGTGGCATCACCGCAGCATTTGGTTGATGCGTATTTGCCAGGATCGGTAAACGAGGACCAGGCACAATATTTTGCCAATGTTGCCAATATTGATGTTGCTGTTGGACGTTTGGTGGAATACCTGGAAGCACATCATGGTGACAACACACTTGTTTTATTTACTTCTGACAACGGCCCTGAAACGCTGGACCGTTATCCACGTGCAACAAGGTCTTATGGCTCTCCCGGGCCGTTGAGGGGAATGAAATTATGGACTACAGAAGGAGGTTTCCGGGTTCCGGGTATCCTATACTGGATAGGAAAAGAAACCTACAATGGAACCTCAGATGCTGTTGTATCTTCCCTGGACCTGATGCCTACTTTTGCTGAACTTTCGGGAGCAGATCTTCCTGATATAGCCTTAGACGGCCAGTCTATGATTCCTGTAATTAAAACCGGGAAGATGGAAAGAGACCAACCTTTGGTCTGGGCTTTTTACGATGCGATCAACGAACACAGGGTAGCGATGCGCACCGATGAATGGAAAGTGCTTGCCCGTCTGAAAAACGATACTGCCTACCTCCCCTTGGTGCACAACCTGTATGATGGAAATGAATCCATGGTGAAAGAAGCTGAACTTGTTGATTTTGAAATCTACAAGATGAACGCAGATATTGATGAATCAGATAATGTTGCTCAAAAGTACCCGGAGCAATTTGAGCAGATGAAACATCTCTTGAAAGCGGAGTATAACAATTTATTAGGAGGAAGTCATGTCTGGAGCAGAAAAGATGAATAGAATGATGAGACAGTCAAAAATTGCTTTAATACTTGTAATTACCTTCGCATTTATTGGATTTCAGCTGACAACAAATGGATGTAAGGAAAAGAATCAAACCTATTTGTATATTTCT
This sequence comes from uncultured Bacteroidaceae bacterium, assembly GCA_964589155.1. Classification (GTDB taxonomy): domain Bacteria; phylum Bacteroidota; class Bacteroidia; order Bacteroidales; genus M55B112. The sequence continues at coordinate 1,800 of CAZPTO010000367.1, forward strand.
CCGAATGGAAATGATGCCTGGACAGGAACGCTTCCGGAACCGAATTCCGACAACAACGACGGTCCGCTTGCTACGCTGAATGCCGCACGAATCAAAGTCAGGGAATATACTTCCGGGGGGCATGCCGGACCAGTGACCGTCTTGGTCCGCGGTGGGGAATATGTACTTGATTCAACCCTTGTCTTCGGACCCGAAGATTCCGGGACAGAGGAATCCCCTGTTCATTACCGGGCCTGGCCGGATGAAACCCCGGTATTCACAGGTGGAATAACCCTGGACAAATGGGAACAATGTGTAGGACATCCTGCTGGAGTTTCTGAAAATGCAAAGGGGAACCTCTGGTACGCTGAAATTCCGGCAGACAAAAAAGGTGCCTGGCAAATCACCACTTTATACGATGGAACACATCTTTTATCCCGTGCGCGCTCTGAAGAATTCAGGGCTTCGGAACAACAGGTGCTTGATCCACTCAATGCACAACCGAAAGATGTGAGGGGGCTGGATTGGGATGCCGAACCCGTGGTGTTCAGCCGTGAATTCCGGTATTCCGGAAATGATATAAAAGACTGGGAAACACCGTCGGATATCGAGATATTTCTGCGCCCTAAACATGGATGGCTGATCAATATGTTGCCGCTGGAACGGATTGACACGAGAACGAAAACCGCGTACTTCGCAGTTGATCCAACGTATGGAATCCGTCCTGAAAATAAATATTACGTAGAGAATGCCATTGAATACCTGGACGAGCCGGGTGAATGGATGTTCAACAGTAAAGAAGGCCGGGTATACATGTGGCCGCAACAGCCACTCGAAAAAATGGATATTCGTGCCCCCTTTCTGCAGGAATTTATCCGTGTTGAAGGCATTGAAGATAGTCTGCAAGTGCGGTACCTGCATTTTGAGGGACTGACTTTCAGACACGGTCTGCGCGACACCTGGAAGCCGGGAGACAAGGGACTGCAGCACGACTGGGAAATGTACGACAAGGGAAATGCAATGATGCGTTTCCGGCATGCCGATGACTGTTCAGTAACAAAATGTACTTTTGAAGCAAGCAGCGGGACCGGATTGCGTTTTGATTTGCATGCACAACGTAACATAGCAGCCGACTGCATTTTTGCACACCTGGGAGGTACCGGGATTTTATTAAGTGGCTACGGCCCCGGGTTAAAGGATGAGAATAATTATAATACGGTTACCAATAATTACATCCACCACGTGGGAACGATTTACAAGCATTCTCCTGGTATTTTCATTGCCCAGAGCGGTCATAATGAAATCAGCCACAATACCATCCACGATCTTGCCTATAACGGAATGGTAATCAGTGGCTGCAGGCCACATGAACTGGTGTTGGCCCACCCACTTAAAAATCGCCGCGAGTGGGTGAGCAGCATCCGGACAGATGAAATAGGACCATTCATTGAACACATCACACCCGAAATGTTGCGTAACTGGCTAGAGTTTGATGTGAGTAAAATCGAACCATTGTTACATGCCCGTGAAAACCGCATTGCGTATAATGAAATATACCGGGTGATGCTGGAGCTGCACGACGGGAACGGCATCTACTTTTCTGCCATGGGTAAGAATAACCGTGCTGTAAGAAACTATTTTCATGATATCCATACTTCCAGGGGCTACATTCGCCTGGACGACGTTTCGGGGTATACCATCATCACGCATAATGTCGGAATCCGCGGAGCCAGGATGATGCAGATCAAAGGTCCGGGAGAGATCCGCAATAATTTTGCATTTGATACGGAGCTTTTTATCGCCCGCAGGTGGTGTCCGACGGAAATCGACAATTTCATACTGTATAATACACCCCGGGGCAAAGGACATTTTAATCAATATAAAAGATTTCCTGAAGTCAATATGATCTATGAATTCTTTGACCGGGTTTCCAATTCGCTGATCTATGTAGAGAATCCGCCGGATGAAATCCAACCAGGGATAGACATCATTGCTCCGGACAAACGCGGAGGTGCTGACGTGGGTATGTTATTTGCCGATCCGATGTTCGACGAAGAAGCGATGAATCAACGTATTTTCCGCTTTCAGCCGGGTTCCCCGGCACCTGGTCTGGGCATCGAACCCATTGATTTGAGTTCAGCGGGAAGTACGCTTGCAAAAACAATTCGCTGAACATCGCCGGTAATATGTAAAGAATGTGAGCACGTAATTCACGCATATATCTTAATTTTTTGACTAAAATTATTCAAGATGAGCCAACTGTATTGATTCCAGTGATCAACCCTCTCTAACCTTTTTGCACTCCCTGGTACAGATTCAAAACAACTTGGGATAGT
>CAZPTO010000368.1:0-4108 GCA_964589155.1 uncultured Bacteroidaceae bacterium
ACAAGGTCAGCTATGTATCCACCGGCAGCGGGGCCATGCTGGAGTATATCGAAGGCAAGGAACTACCGGGTGTGAAAACCATCAGGGGATAAAAAAAACAATTCAATTGCATGTACCAGGCTGCTCCATACTTATGGGGCAGCTTTTTTTGGTGCGTACCGCGCAATCAGGAAAAATTGCATCCCTCGGTACGCGGACGCATAGGTTGCATTACGCAGGATTCGCAAATTATTGAGGACTAGTTTTCAACGGGCAACGCTTCGATCACCTCCCTTAAAAAGTCATTCATACTGAACCCGGACAAGCCATAGCCCATTCGAACCACTACCAGTTCTTTTGAAGGGATCATGTATACCCGCTGACCCAGGAATCCATCGGCAAAGAACACATCCTCCGGAACATCGGTCAATGCATACAGCGGATTGGGTTCCATGAGCCAGAAGGTGCCTGCATAGGCTCCGTCGGATGCGGGGGCTTCCGTCTTCATAAAATCAACCCATTCACTGGAAAGTACCGTATCTCCTGCAAACACGCCATCATTCAGGAACAGCAATCCAAACCGTGCCCAGTCACGAACCGTCCCGTAGCTGTATGATGAGGCAACGAAAAGTCCGGATGCATCGGTCTCCACGGTCGTATTCAGCATACCGATCCGGTGAAATAGCGCTTCATATGCAAAGGCATGGTATTTTTCGTCGTTGTTGATCTCCCGGCGGATGATCCCCGAAAGCAGGTTGGCATCGCCTGAAGAATAATTCCATACGGTACCCGGTTCATGGGCCAGTTCGCATGAGGTGATATAGTCGAGCATGTCGGCACTTTGCATCAGCATCACGGTGGCATCGGAAATGGTAAAATAATTCTCAAACCAATCCAGCCCGGTACTCATCCGGATTACATCCTCGGTCGTAATCTCATTACGTTCATCGTGCTCCCATTCGGGAATGCCTGTAGGTGCCTTCAACACCAGCCTCCCCTGGTCTACCAGTACCCCGGCAAGTGCACCTGTAATGCTTTTGGTCATGGACCACCCGTGGAATTTTGTGTACCTGTCGTAATCCCCGAGGTATTGTTCTGCAACGAGCTTCCCGTCGTACACCACGGCAAGTCCCAGTGTCTTTTTACCAGGTTCCTCTCCTGCCCTGTCAAAAGAAGTATCGATGATGGCCTGCAGGACGGCATAGTCCAGTCCATCCACCTGTGTTTCATCTACGACATCTCCAAGCGGCCACGGAATCGTGTCCTGGTCATACCCTGGATCAGGGATCTTGAAAGATTGTGCCTTCAGCACTTCTTCGGGGGTATCCAGCACCAGCACCGCACCCAGTCCCTCACGGTAAACTGCTTTACGCTTTGCAAGTCCGAAAACGGTGGAGGTCACGGTCTTTGCTTCAACATCGATCTCCGATTTCGCCAGGTTGATGGGGAAAAAAGACAGATCCTCGGCCTCCACCGCAGCCGGATCCTTTTCAGCAAGAAAAACACTCGAGCACATGCCTTTGGCGGCAAATGCTGTGATGATCGGCAGGCGCGGCCAGATAAACACAGTGGCCACGGCAATAATGCCGATGACAAGGACCCATAGAATCCTTCTGATCGTTTTTTTTCTCATGTGTAAGATGTTTTCGTTGGGTTTGTATGAAATGCGCCTGAACCAATAGTGTATTTTCGCGAAAGCAGGAGCGTTGCACATTCCATCTTATGGGTTTTTTAAATATGTCATTAAATGTAATGAATATCATGAAATCCTGGCAGTATAATTATAAAAAACGATCTCATCATTGATGTTCAGGCCATGTGCCCGGTCCCATGACCCGATCGAGATCAAAAAAACCGGAAATGCGCGATTCCGGATTTAATAATAAAGCTGGTATATTTGCAACATGCACGGACGTAAGGATAGAATATTCAATATCAACAGCGAAATTGAATTCGAAGCACTTGCGATGGATATTTTTCATCTCCAGGCAGTTGAGAACCGTGTGTATGCAGGATTCCTTGCACACCTGGGTACCGACCACACTACGGTGACCACCATTAACGAGATCCCGTTTCTCCCCATTGAACTGTTCAAATCCCACCGTGTAATTACAGGCAATCGGGCACCAACCCTGCACTTCGAAAGCAGCGGGACGACCGGGCAGCTCCCCAGCCGGCACTACCTTGTTTCAGAGACAATCTACAGGGAGAGTTTCGTCCGCAGTTTCACCGCAAATTACGGAAAGCCTGAAGCGCTGTGCATCCTGGCGCTGCTCCCCTCCTACATGGAGCGTGGTAACGCTTCCCTGGTATACATGATGGACCACCTGGTCGGGTTGAGCAAGCATCCCGACAGCGGGTTTTATCTCGATAACCTGGAGGAATTGTCCGACGTGCTGCAAAAAAGAAAACAGGATGGACAGGCCACATTGCTGCTGGGGGTCAGCTTTGCCCTGCTGGACCTGGCAGGAAAATTTCCAATGGAGTTGCCTCCGGACATAATTGTGATGGAAACCGGCGGCATGAAAGGACGCCGGAAAGAGATGATCCGCGAAGAGCTGCATGCGGTATTAAAACAGGCGTTCAATACACAGGAGATCCATTCAGAATATGGCATGACAGAATTGCTTTCGCAGTCCTATGCGAAAGATGGAAAGCACTTTCATCCGCCCCCGTGGATGCGGGTGTTCACCCGGGATCTCTACGATCCGCTCACCCTATTGCCGCAGGGTCGTTCGGGAGGCATCAATGTGATCGACCTGGCCAATCTCTGGTCATGCAGTTTTATCGCCACCGGCGATGTGGGAAGGGTACATCCCGATGGCATTTTCGAAATCAGCGGTCGTTTTGACCAGGCAGAAGTGCGCGGCTGCAACCTGATGGTGGTCTGACAACATACAGTAATTACGTAATTTAACTTTTTATACATCTGATTCGCTGTTGTTTATAAAATGGAACAGTTCCTGAAATCAGAAGTGACAAGGTGTGCCGACTGGCCAGGTACCGGTCATTTGTACTTATCGAGCTCCGCTTTCTGCTTTCCGGACAGGCTGGCCACGACCAGTTCATAGGAATGATCAATCCATTCCTTTAGTGTTTTATCCCCCACGGTGCCATATATATCCACCGCATTCCAGTGTTGTTTGTTGAAATGCCAGGCAGGAGTGACCTCATTATAGTGTTCACGCAGGCCGATGGCCCGCTCGGGATCACATTTCAGTGTGATGCCCCGCTTTTCCTCCGACAGGTCCAGCAGGGCAAACATTTTACCGGCGACTTTAAACACCAGGGCAGTGTCGTTAAACGGGAGACTTTCTGTTACTGCCTGTTTAGAGAGACAATATTTACGGATGGTTTCGATGTTCATGCCATATCATTCTTGCATTGAAAAATGTTTGTCACACGCCTTCTCCAGTTCCTTGAGATATTTCTTAGTGACTGAAAGGCTATGACTGACGTGGTTCACGATCTCGCAGGTCATGTTCTTGCGGTCCACCTCCACGAGGTAATGCAGGTTGATGATTACGGACCGGCTGATCCTTGAAAAACAGAGTCCGGGCAGGATCTCCTCTACCTTTCCCAGGTTCATGGAAACAATCAAACGCTTGCCTGTGTCAAGTTCAATAACAGTATAATTCGAATCGGCGCGACAAAACAGGATCTCATCCGGGTCGATCATGGTAAACCCCGTGCGGTTCCTGAACTTCAGTTTCTTTTTATCATTGAGCTGATAGATCAACTGGGCATACCGGTCATTCATGCGAACGGATTTTACTTTCTCCGCAAATTTTACCAGCGAATCCTTCAGATCCTTCATTTTCACGGGTTTCAAAAGGTAATCACAGGCCGAGGCTTTGATCGCCCGAATGGCATACTTCTCATAGGCGGTAACAAAAATTACCTCCACATTCACATCATGCTCCAGCAGTTTTTCAACCAGCACAAATCCGTCTTTGTTGGGCATCTGGATGTCCAGCAGGAGCAGATCAGGTCGCTCTTTTAAAATCAGGGGAAGGGCCTGATCAACACTCCCCGCTTCCCCTGCAATGGTCACATCGGGGAAATCCAACAGTAATCCCCTGAGCAGATCGCGGGCTGAGCGCTCATCATCAATAATAACCAGGCTAAG
>CAZPTO010000369.1:0-4102 GCA_964589155.1 uncultured Bacteroidaceae bacterium
TCAGGGATGCCACCCGTATCGCCGTCATAGATGATGGGTTTGGTGGTCACCTCGAGAATGTCATTGAGTCCGTGCAGCCTGGAAGTGACATCCACCGCCTCTATATCGGGCTTCCCCTTCGCTGTTGAGTCAGTCAGGCTGCTGAGCCACATCGCGTCAAACTCATTTTTCCGTCCATTCTTCTCCAGGGAGATGTTTTCCACGATTAACCCGGTAAGTCCGCTATGTGCTTCAAGTACCCTGACAATAGGTTTTGATTCAATGAGCCGGCGCAATCGTTCCATCCGCACTTCGGGAGTAGTGCCGATCTCTTTGAGGCTTTGGTTCAGCTGTGTCGAGGAGATACCGCGTGTATAGGGAACTTCATGGAGTGTTCCGCCCCATTCCTGCAGGGTGTCGATCACCCGTTGCCGCACCTGTTTTTGTACACCTTTCCTCCAGTCATCACCATGCACAACATAATCAGGTTTGATCTTCCGCAAATTGGGCACATAGTCCAGCTCCTGCTGCGGTAACACTTCTTTAACCCCTTTGATGCTCTCAATGATGATTTTTCGTTGTTCGTATTTGAGAGCCGGAAGCCGCTTGTAGCTGGCGATCGCTTTATCGGTAAGCAGGCCGATAATCACATCACCAAGCTTGCTGGCCTCTTTGATAATATTCAGGTGCCCGGGATGGATCAGGTCAGCGCTCATCCCGACATAGACTTTCTTTGACATACGTGAAAATTTATGTAAAATTAGAAAGATTTTACATAATCTTAAGGTAAACTTAAAACTAATGACTCACGCTGCGCCGGGAAGTACCATTTACCCTGGAAGTACCATAGTCCCTGGAAGTACCATTTACCCGTGAAGCACCATTGTCCAGGAAAGAACCACTGACCCTGGAAGCACCATTGTTCAGGAAAGAACCACTGACCCTGGAAGTACCATAGTCCCGGGAAGGACCATTTACCCGTGAAGCACCATTGTCCAGGAAAGAACCACTGACCCTGGAAATACCATTTACCCGTGAAGTAACATTGTCCCGGGAAGGACTATTGACCGATGCAGCCAGGTTATTTAGAATGGCTGATAATTTTATTTTCCGGCGCTTCACCTGCAGAGGCTTCACCTGCCGACGTTTCCCCTGCCGACCTTTCCCTTGCAGAGGCTTCACCTGCCGGCGTTTCCCTTGCAGAGGCTTCATATTCCAGGACCAGTTCGTTGACCAGCTCTTTTACGGTGGAGATGCGTTCGATCCTGTGTGCATTAGTTCCCGTAAAGACGAAGCCATCTTCAAGATTTCCCTTGTAAGCCTGCAGCAATGCATCGGCGATACAGTACTCGGTTGTTTTCGGATCGCACGATTTGATACAGTGGTGACGGCACACTTTGGGTCGCCTGTTTCCCTTGACGGCCTCATCCAGGAATTTATTATAGATCGACCGTCCCGGCATCCCTACCGGACTTTTTATGATCCGGATATCCTCTTCCCGGGCACTGACAAATGCATTTTTGAATTCAGGGGAGGCATCGCATTCCTCCGTGGCCACGAACCGGGTACCCAGCTGAACAGCTGAAGCGCCCCGTTGCATGATCCTGTATATATCGTCACCGTTATAAATACCACCGGCTGCGATCACCGGAACCTCTTTTTTGTATTTATCCCAAATATCCTGTGCCACCTGCACTACCTCGGCAACAAGATTTTCCAGGGTGTTGCCGATCTCTTCAAGTGCATTGGCCTTAAACCCCAGGTGTCCGCCCGCCTTAGGACCTTCCACTACGAATGCATCGGGCAGGTAATCATAATTCTGCTTCCATTTTGTCGCCAGGATATTTGCTGCGCGTCCCGACGATACAATGGGCACAAGCTTGGTAACGGAACCGTTTTGCAGGTATTTTGGTAAGTCAAGCGGCAATCCTGCCCCTGAAAAAATGATATCAATGCCCTCCTCGATGGAGGTCTTTACCATTTCCGAGAAATCGGTGAGCACAGACATGATGTTCACACCCAGGACGCCGGTAGTGAGTGTCCTCGCTTTCCGGATCTCTTTCCTTACGCTTTCAATATTCCTTCGTTTGTAATTTCTTGATTCACTGTCGCCGGTCAGACCAATGGCAACAGTTGAAATCGTACCGATCCCTCCCATGTTTGCCACGGCTGATGCCAGTCCCGACATTGAAATGCCGACCCCCATACCTCCCTGTATAATCGGAAGCTTGATCTCCAGATCTCCAATCTTAAATGTCTTCATAATCCCATCCTTTATATTGGTTGCCAATTCTTACTGAATTTTGCAGCGAATTTACCTGCATTGGAATATGAAGGGCAAAGATTGGTGTGTTTTGGGGCGAATAACACTGCTTTTGGGTCCGGCGGGGTGAAAATGCACTGCCCACAGGAGGAAAAACACCAGCATATTCCTAAAAAAACAGGCATTCCGGCAACACACCGGGTGAAGATCTCATCGGGTCACCGAACCCGGCAACACACCGGGTGAAGATCTCATCGGGTCACCGAACCCGGCAACACACCGGGCGAAAATCTCATCGGGTCACCGAACCCGGCAGCGCACCGGGCGATCATACCATCAGCATCTTACCTTGAAATCGGCATGGCAAAGGCTTTCACATCCTTGCCTTCGATCTTCTTGTCACAAAGGATTACCAGCCGTTCGAGTACGTTCCTGAACTCCCGGATGTTCCCGGTCCAGTTGATCTTTTTGAATTCCTCGATGGCGTCTTTGGTGATCTCTTTTGGCGGGATGCCGTATTCACCGCAGATCTGCTGGTTAAAGTGTTCCGCAAGTACCGGGATATCTTCCAGGCGGTCGTTCAGTGCCGGCACATCAATCAGGATTACGCTCAGGCGGTGATAGAGGTCCTCCCGGAAATTGTTGGCCGAGATCTCCTCTTTCATATTTTTATTGGTGGCTGCAAGCACCCGCACATTCACGTTAATGTCTTTGTCACTGCCCACCCGGTTGATCTTGTTCTCCTGCAGTACCCGCAGCACCTTGGCCTGCGCCGAAAGACTCATGTCACCGATCTCGTCCAGGAAAATGGTACCCCCGTCGGCCTGCTCAAACTTTCCCTTTCGCTGTTTGATCGCTGAGGTAAACGCGCCTTTCTCATGTCCGAACAGCTCACTTTCGATCAGTTCAGAAGGGATCGCGGCACAGTTCACTTCAACAAAAGGGGCACCCGAGCGGTTGCTTTTCTCATGCAACCAGCGTGCTACCAGTTCTTTGCCGGTGCCGTTCGGACCTGTGATCAGCACACGTGCATCTGTGGGTGCCACACGTTCGATCATATCTTTTACCTGTTGAATGGCAGGGGATTCGCCGACCATGTCGTAGGCTTTTGAGACCTTTTTTTTCAGGACTTTATTTTCACTGGCGAGGGAGGTTTTATCGAGTGCATTCCTGATAGTGATCAGGAGCCTGTTGAGATCAAGTGGTTTCTCAATAAAGTCGTAGGCACCTTTTTTAATGGCTTCCACGGCATTCTCCACGTTTCCATGACCGGAGATCATGATCACCTGCACATCCTTGCCGGTCTCGAAAATCTTTTCAAGCACCTCGATGCCGTCCATATCCGGCATCTTGATATCGCAGAGTACAACATCAAATTCGTTTGCTGAAAATTTCTCCAGTCCGCCGGGTCCGTTCTCTGCCAGTTCCACGTCGAACTTTTCATATTCGAGAATCTCCTGGAGTGCATTCCGGATGCTTTTTTCGTCGTCTATAACAAGTATCTTTGACATGCTTTTTTATTTTCCGCTTGACGCTTTTTTATCAAGCAGGGCTCTATGACTATTAATATTTTCTGAAACTATTTATTTTCCAGCTACCAGCCTTGCCATCACCCCCTCTTTCAGTGCATAACGCGACTGGATGATGGATTCCAGCTGACAATGGTTGAAGACAAAATTAATAAAAATAGTGGCGGGAACGATCATCTCCACGCGCACCGGTTCCATCCCGGGCATGTTCAGCCTTTCTTCGCTGGTCGAATTCAGTAGCGCATGGTGTATTTCACGATAGAATTCCAGCGCAATATTCACCGATGAAGATGCGTCGATGTTGATCCCGAACCGGTGTGAGGCCATGGCT
>CAZPTO010000370.1:0-4096 GCA_964589155.1 uncultured Bacteroidaceae bacterium
GTTCAAGGTGGGACTGATTCTTGTTGTGATTACAGGCATCGTCCTCGTGGGCCGTTTCCTCTCCCGGTTTATTTTCCGGTTCATTGCCAAGACAGGACTTCGGGAAATTTTTACTGCTACGGCATTGCTGCTCATCGTGGCAATCGCAGTGGTCATGGACCTGGTGGGCCTCTCCCCTGCCCTGGGTGCATTCCTGGCCGGTGTGGTACTGGCCGACAATGAATACAGGCATGAACTGGAAGCCAACATCGAACCTTTCAAAGGACTGCTGCTGGGACTCTTTTTCCTCGCTGTCGGGGCAAGCATCGATTTCAACCTTCTCATTGACCAGCCCGGGCTGATCCTGGTTCTGCTGGCCACGCTCATCCTTGTAAAATTCGCTGTTCTGTTTTTGCTGGGCCGGGCCTTCGGATTGCGGGGCGGACAGGGCATGTTGTTTTCATTCGTGCTCGCACAGGGCGGGGAATTTGCGTTTGTACTGATCTCCTATTCCATGCAAAACCAGGTCCTCAGCCAGGAGGTCTCAGGAATCCTGCTGATCGTCGTGGCACTTTCCATGGCAGTCACCCCGCTCCTGCTGCTTCTGAATGAAAAAATGATACAGCCCGCACTGGAGGACACTACCAATGAACATGTGGCAGATGTGATCGACGACGGCGAAACACCTGTGATCATCGCAGGTTTCGGAAGGTTTGGTGTGATTGTTGGCAGATTGCTTATTGCAAACGGCGTTACAGCCACGGTACTGGATGATAATCCCGATAATATCAGGGTACTTCGGAAATTTGGATTCAAGGTGTATTACGGTGATGCCACGCGTTCCGACCTGCTCCATGCGGCCGGTTGTGACAGTGCAAAGGCCATCGTGATCGCAGTGGATGATATGTCAGCAGCACTCAAGATCGCCGATCATGTACAGAGGGATTACCCGCACCTGGAGATCATAGGCAGGGCGACCAGCAAGAAGCATGCCTACGAATACCTGAAGCGGGGCATCACCAACTATGAACACGATACGTTCAGTGCCTCTCTTCACGTAGGGATCAAAACACTGGTGAAGCTTGGTTTTAACCCCTACCAGGCACACCGCGCTGCAAAGATCTTCCGGCATCACAACAAGGCCATTGAAAAAGAACTCTTCAAACACTACGATGAAGATGAGAAAAAATACCTCAGTGAATCGATGCGGTTTGCAGATGAACTCGAGGCATTGCTGATCACGGAAAAACAGCAGTCCATCCACGAATACGACACAGCATGGGACAACACTACACGTCGTGAAGAGGCTAAGAAAATAAGTTCCGGCACGGACCGGCAAAACAAAAACTGATAAGCGAATACCCGGGGGACGGATAATTGCCGGTTATGCGGATCCTCCGCAATTTCCTTGTGTGCTAAAAAACTGATCCTGGATTTGCCATGGATCTTAATGGTACCGGACCTGATAATTGTCCTTTCCAGAAGAGCAGGTGAGAGCCTGAGGATAAAATATATCACAGGAACCGCTCCCTGTTCTGCAGGTTCAGCAGTCCGAACAGGATAAAAACAATGCTGGTCAGCCCCATAAACAACCTGTTCTGACGAATGGTTTCCAGCCAGACAAGCTCATTCACATTGCCGGGGACCTTGAAAGGATTCAAAAATACATTCCACCTGGAATGCTCCAGCGGCTCAACCAGGATCAGGAAGACCAACCCGATGATCACCAGGATTACAGCAACAGCGTTTCCACTCTTTACGAGCGTGGAGATCATAAATCCAAGCGAGGAGGTGAACAGTACCAGGACCATCAGCTGAAGGATCATCCTGAAAATCGGGAAACTCATCAATGCATAATAAGCGATCAATGCGAATGGGAACAGGAGGATGAACACCAGTACCAGTACCATCAGGTACCTTAGCAGCCAGACCTTGAAACGGTAATCGGGAATCCCGAAAATAATCTCCAGGGTCCGCTGGTCCGCATCATTCTGAATACCAAATACCGAGGGGTAAAAAACCAGCAATATGGCCGGGAAGGAGAGGATGCCATAAATATCCGCCAGTTCTATCTCGCTTTCCTCGAAAGCCATGATCGTTCCGAACAAGAGAAAAAAGATCAGTGCGGCAAGAATGAAATAGCCGAATTTCCCGCCAAAAATGATCCGCATGTTGTACCTGGCCAGTCGTGCCAGGTTGATGAGTATAGATCTGTATTCCTGCATGCTCATCTGTTTTTTTCTTTGTTGTTCTGCAGCAACCATAAATAGGCATCCTCCAGCAACGGCACCTCCTCCTCCGCACCTTCGAAAGGTCGGTTTTCTGAAATACAACGGACCCGCACTTTGTCTCCGTCCTTCATATGATGGATGACCAGTTTATCCCGCGTCTGCTCCTCAAATACTTCTGCATCTAAAAAGGTTTTCCATACCCTGCCCCTGGCAATATTCGTCATCTCTGCCGGGGTTCCGTTGAACAACACTTCTCCCTTGTTGATCACTGCCATAGTGGTGCACGAACTGGAGATATCCTCAATGATATGTGTAGAGAAAATAACAATCCGGTTGCGACTGAGCTCTACCAACAGGTTCCTGAAACGTATCCGCTCCCTGGGATCCAGTCCGGCAGTGGGTTCATCCACGACCAGGATCCGGGGAAGATGCAGTAAGACCTGTGCAATACCGATCCGCTGTTTCATTCCGCCTGAGTAGGCGCTGATCTTTTTCTTCCTGTGTTCCCACATGTGCACCGCATCAAGCACCTCCCGGATCCGCTTTTCACGTGTCTCCACATCGGTGATGCCCTTCAGTATCGCCTGGTAATCGAGGTAAGCCCCTGCCGACATATTTTCATACATGCCAAACTCCTGCGGCAGGTACCCGATCAACCCCTGCAACTCCTCCCGGCGCTCCTGTGTATCGATCCCGTTGATCCATATCTTCCCGTAACTCTGGTCCAGGATGCCGCAGATAATGCGAATCATGGTGGATTTACCCGCACCATTGGGACCGAGCAGGCCGAACATCCCCGTTCCGATCTCCAGGGACACCCCTTTAAGCGCCTTGAAGGTATCGCGACGGCTCCCGATGCCCGGGATCAACCTGACCAATATATAAAACCACCGATAGACCTTGCGGACACGCTTGAGATCAAAATCCGCACTCCTGACCTGTCGTGCCATATGCTCTGTGGCAAGCGCCAGGTACCACACTGCTCCTGCAAATACAGATAAAAAGGTATTGTCCCATTTGCCATAGAACATGACCAGGACCACGAGCGGCCCACCATACTGAACAGACCGCTTCAGCCAGGTAAGCCAGCGCTGCGAATAATACCTGCGGAAACTTTGAATGATCAATAGTATATAGGCGTATACAACCACTGATGTGATCCACTGCCAGAAATTACTCACCAGGTAGAACCACGAAAAGTACACCAGGAAACCCAGCAGGGGCAACTGCCATACCAGCGCATTTAAATTCGGCCTGATCAGGCTGTGCCTGGCATCTGACACCATCTTACTATGGCTTCTGCTACGTGAAGGTTCCTCACCTGGATGTTCGTCAACGGGTCGGCGCGCATCTGACTGGCCGCCAACTGACCGTTCGTCACCTGGTCGTCTGCCCCGGCGTACCACATACATGCGTCTCCCTGACTTGAATTCCCGGACTGTCTTGCTTTCCCTGCCATAGATCTTTACCAGGTTGGCGATCTCGACCTGAAGCGCTTCATCTTCAGGAATAATGCGCTCTGTAGCCTTTCGCAGACTGCTGGCCACAAACCAGTAGGTCATTGGGAGTCCTGCAACAACACCCAACCAGGCCGCAATCCGCCACATGAATGGATCCACGTAAACTTGCACAAGGATGATCCCGGCCACCTCCAGCACAAGCAGGATGATTCTTGTCACCAGCCTGAGGCTTCGGAACCAACCCAGTGTCTGCTCAAGTCCATTGTACAACATTGGAATAAATACAAGCGTCAGGATTGTACTCACGCTCAAGCCTCCAATTACAGTGATCGCGAAGGGTGGTCCGATCGCTTTCACGTATTCAGCCTTCCCCATGGCCAGCGGCAGCAATGCCACGCAAGTGGTAATGGTGGTGATCAGGATGGG
>CAZPTO010000371.1:0-4061 GCA_964589155.1 uncultured Bacteroidaceae bacterium
GGTCAGCGGCCCGATGCTGGTCAGCGACCCGGCGGCGGAATGGGACGCCAGTTCACAGAAGATGATGTGAAACAAAGGGTAAAAAGGCAGTCAGAAGCACTCGGTATGAGTGAAGACCAGGAAAAAAAGATCCTGGATTTCGAACTCGAAATGTACAGGAAGAACCAGGTAGAGCGCCAGAGATTACGTGACGACCGGGAAGGCATGCGCGCCTATATGCGTCAGCAAAGAGATCTCCGGGATAAAAAATATGAGGAGGTGCTGACTGAAGAACAGTTCAACACATACCGTGAGAACCAGGAAGAAAGAAGGGAACGAATGGAGCAGCGGAGGAATCGTGCACCCGGTGACAGACCAGACGGAACCGACAGGCGCGCCAGGGGCAGGGGAAGAGGCTGATCTGGTTGGAATCGATTTTTATACAGTAACAGCTATAGTTGAGTAATAGTAAGGCCTCTGCCGCAGACTTGATTTAACAAAAGTTTTTTAGTTGAGTAGTAGTTTTTAGTTGAGTAGTAGTTTTAGTTTTTTTGGTTAAGCCTTAGCGCCGTTCCATGACTTACAGGCCGGCGCTAAGGCTTTGTTCAGGTATTATTCTGACTTAAAATTGGATGTGTCGTGGAATTCGAGTTCCGGATACATCTCCTTCACCGTTTTGAGCGCCCAGTCGGACTCTGCAAAATAGACCGGTGTCTCCTCCTTGTCGAAGGCAATGTTATTGGCTTTGTGCAGCAACAGCTCATCCAATTGCTTCCTGTTTCCCGTGGTGATCCAGTATGCCCTGTTGAATGATAACGGGGAGAAATTACATTTGGCACCATATTCATGCTCCAGCCGGTGCTTGATCACTTCGTATTGCAGTTCGCCAACGGTGCCGATGATCTTCCGGTTCCCGGGTTGCTTGATGAACAGCTGTGCCACTCCCTCATCGGTAAGCTGCCGCACCCCTTTATCCAGCTGCTTGGCTTTGAAATTATCCATATTATTCACCTCGCGCAGGATCTCCGGGGAAAAACTCGGGATACCCTTGAACTGCAGGTCCTCACCCTCGGTGAGTGTATCTCCGATCTTAAAATTGCCGCTGTCATACAGTCCCACCACATCCCCGGGAAATGCTTCATCCACCACCTTCTTGCTGTTGGCCATAAAGCTGGTGGGCGCCGGAAACCGCAGCTTTTTCTTTAGCCGCGTGTGATAATAGAATTTGTTCCGTTCAAATTTTCCGGAGCAGATCCGCATAAAAGCGATCCGGTCGCGGTGATTGGGATCCAGGTTGGCATGGATCTTAAATATGAACCCGGTCAGCTGTTCCTCTTCCGGGACAATCGTTCGTTCGGTTGCCTCAACAGGAACCGGCGAGGGTGCGATCTGCAGGAAGGTCTCCAGCAGCTCCAGTACGCCGTTATTATTCAGTGCACTTCCAAAGAATACCGGCGCCAGGTACCCGTCCAGGTACAACGACCTGTTAAAGGGTTCAAAAACCTCCTGCACAAACTCCACCTCTTCCTGGAAGGTCTCCAGGGTCGCTTCACGGACATGGTGTTGAAGTTCCGGGTTGTTGATATCCTCAATCCGGATCCCTTCATGTGCTTTCGTGGTGTCTTCAGAGGCATGAATGGAAATCGCATTGTCGTAGAGGTTGTAGACCCCCTGGAACAATCTGCCGCTTCCCACGGGCCAGGTATACGGACAAACTTCAATCTGGAGCTCTTTTTCCAGTTCCTCCAGGATCTCAAACTGCGGGATTCCCTCGCGGTCCATCTTGTTCACGAAGATCATCACCGGCGTATGGCGCATGCGGCACACCTGCATCAGTTTGCGGGTCTGCTCCTCCACACCCTTGGCGGTATCAACCACCAGGATCACGCTGTCGACAGCCGAAAGGGTACGATAGGTATCCTCGGCAAAGTCCTTGTGACCGGGGGTGTCCAGGATATTTACCTGGATGCCGTCATATTCAAAAGCCATCACGGAGGTAGAAACGGAGATTCCCCGCTGCTTTTCGATCTCCATGAAATCAGATTGTGAAGTCTTCTTGATCTTGTTGCTTTTCACAGCCCCAGCAGTCTGAATGGCATTCCCAAACAGCAGCAGTTTTTCTGTAAGCGTCGTCTTCCCGGCATCCGGGTGACTGATGATTGCAAATGTTCTTCTTCTCTTGATCTCTTTACTAAGGTCCATATCTGCTTGAATAATATTCCCTGCGCGAGCTGCCGCCCCTCCCGTCCGACTCAGCATTGATCAAACTTTATTGAGTAACCGGGATTCAACCGCCAACCTGGAGAATCGCATGTGTTGTTTTTCACATGACGGCGCAAAAGTAATATAAAACGGGAAGAATTCATATTTAGACGCTTATCATTAGCATCGCACAGTAATAGTCTCTTCATACTTGAACCGATTCATTGTCAATGCTTATCTTTACAGTAACAATGCAAAAATGACAAGGGTATGAAATCAGCTTTAATATGCATTACAAATGAAACTTCTATTGATTTCCGGCCGAAAGCGATGCGCGGCAAAAAAATTCGCAAACATATAAGCATGTTATTATGAATTTCCCGGGAGAGAATTCCAATACATACATTCTTACCAAACACATCAACCTGTCATGAAAAAATTAATGAATTATCTGTTACAGGGACTACTATTTATAGCCCCACTTGGAATCACGGGGTATATCGTATACTTGCTATTCACATTCGTGGATGGCATATTGAAGGAAACCCTGGAAAAATGGCTCGGGTTACATATCCCCGGGCTCGGGATCATCATTATCCTGGTAGTGCTGATCCTGATTGGTTTTTTGGGTCAAACCTTCCTCGCCCGGCCTTTCAAGGCGCTGTTCAACCGGCTGATGAAACGGGTGCCGATTATCAAGGTGATCTATTCGGCATTCAACGACCTCTTTTCTGCTTTTGTCGGCAAAGAAAAGAAATTCAACCAGCCGGTGCTCGTCATGGTGAACAGGGAGTCGAACATCGAAAAACTGGGCTTCCTTACCGAGACAGACCTGCGTGAGTTGGGTGAGCTGGAAAAGGTGGCGGTCTATTTCCCGCACTCCTATAATTTTTCAGGGGAACTGTTCATCGTCCCCCGGGAAAGCGTCCGGCACGTGGATGTCAATCCGGCCGAAGCCATGAAATTTATCGTATCTGCCGGGGTGGCAGGCTGGGAAAAGATCGAAGATATTACATAATCCTTTGCACGATGCTGCTGCAAATACTATTGCTGCCAGCGGGCTCCGATGCGCTGCTGTTATTCGGAACCGTTAATTACTGAACAACCTGTTGCCGTACCTGTAGTTTCATTTCTCGGATATATGATTTATATTGTATCAAGAAACTAACAATTACACCATGAAAAAATTTTATGCAATCCTCAACCTCATTGTGATCCTTGCTGTGGTTGCTGTCAACGGACTGGTCAGTTCCACTGGACTGGATGGCAATACAGTGGGCAGTATCAGTGACAAATACGAGACCCTGTTTGCCCCGGCCGGGTATGCATTCTCCATCTGGGGACTGATTTACCTGGGGCTGATCGCTTTCGGGGTCTTCCAGTTCAGGCGGGTTTTTTTCAGCAGCAAAGACGATGATTTCGTGCTTTCCATTGGTCCCTGGCTGACCATTGCCAACCTGGCCAACATCGTTTGGCTCTGGGCATGGCTCAGCGAGAACCTGTCGCTGTCGGTGATCCTGATGCTGGCAATCCTCTTTTCACTGCTGATCGTCATTATCAGGCTGAACATGGAACGGTGGGATGCCCCTTTCCCGATCATCGCATTTGTCTGGTGGCCGATCTGCCTGTACAGCGGGTGGATCACCGTAGCCACTATTGCCAACTATGCTGCCTACCTGGTTCAGGTCCAGTGGCTGGCGGTGTTCAGCGAAATTACCTGGACCGTGATCATGATCATTGTGGCTGCAGTGGTGAACCTGCTGATGATCCTCACCCGGAACATGCGGGAATTTGCAGCAGTAGGGATCTGGGCCATCGTTGCCATCGCTGTAAAACACTGGGGAGAGATCGCCCCGATTCAGTGGACAGCGGTCCTCGCC
>CAZPTO010000372.1:0-4045 GCA_964589155.1 uncultured Bacteroidaceae bacterium
ATTTTTCGGGAGACCAGTTGTATGAGGCAAATGGAGGGTACGGGATCATTCGCTTCCCGGCCGACCGGGCCATCCTGAATTACCTGGGGAAATGGTACATGTTTGGGTGGGCATTCGGCGATTTGATGAGAGACCGGCCCACGATCACCATTCCTGATGACCATGAAGTATTCCAGGGAAACCTCTGGGGTGCCGGGGGAAAGACCGTTTCCAGGGAAGAATGGGAGGAGAACAAGGATTGTACTGCCGGGTTTGTCCAGCCCCTTGAAATGGTGGATGTCGTTATGCAAACCAATTGTGCACAGTTGCCTGATCCTGCCGATCCCACCCCCATGGATAACGGGATCGCGGTCTATTATACTGATCTGCTCTATGGCAATGTCAGCTTTGCCATTGTGGGAGATCGCGTCTTTAAATCCGGTGTTGAAAATGTCAGTTGGTGGGAGGGTCGAAAGGATCACATCAAATTCCCTGTTGCAGCTGAAAAACTCGACAAACCGGGACTCAAATTTTTAGGCGAAAGACAACTGGATTTCCTGAACCATTGGGCCGAAGACTGGAAAAATGCTGAATTCAAATGCCTGTTGAGCCAGACGATCTTCGCCAATGCTTCCACACATCATGGGGTAGGCAAGATGTTCCTGCATGGCGACATGGATTCCGGCGGCTGGCCCAAGAGCGGTCGCGACAGGGCGGTAAAGGTAATGCGGAAAGCGGCTGCCTTTCATATTTGCGGGGACCAGCACCTGCCTTCCTTTGCCCAATATGGCATTGACGATTACCGGCAGGGACCCTGGGTATTCTGTACCCCTGCCATTACGGTAGGCTATCAGCGCCGTTTCTTGCCGGAGCAGGTCAATATCCCGATCCAAAACAGTCCAGACCACCAGCTACCGAACACCGGCGAGTTTACGGATGTATTCGGAAATCCTCATTATGTCTATGCCGTTGGAAACCCGGAGGAGAAAACCAATTATCCCAACCGCTACCGGCAGGCTGTATCCAGGTCATCCGGTTTTGGAATGTCCATATTCGATCCCCGGACAGGAAATATCCGAAATGAAGCGTACCTGTTCGATGCAGACCTGGAGAAGCCCCCCGAAGAGAATAATTTCCCCGGCTGGCCGGTCACCATCAACAAGCTGGATAACCTGGGAGAGGATGCAAATATTGAACTTCCAACGATTACATCTGCCGGTGACCAGCACCCAGTAGTAAAGGTGTATGACAGCACCGGGGAACTGGTCTTTGCCGTACGCACCAATGGGGGTGAATTCACGCCAAAGGTTCGTCAGCCGGGAAAATATACCATTGTCGTTGGCTACCCCGAGAACGATCAGTGGAAAAAGGTGGAAGTAACGGATAAAAGTTCCGAAACCATTGAGATCGGTGCGATGTAAGGTTCAGCACTATATCCGCTGTATCATTCTAATTCAGTAATTATACGCTTAAAAGAAATTGTTCAGGATAGCTTAACCTTTTTACTTTCTGCCCTCAAAAGGAAAAACAGCATTGGGTTCATGCGCTTTTTCCATAATCTCCCGGAGTGATGCAACCACATCCGGATGCTGATCTGCGATATTATTTTCCTCGGAAAGGTCTGTTTCCAGGTCATAGAGTTCAAAGCGGGTTTTGGACGGGTCAAATACATCCAGTTTGACCAGCTTCCATTTCCCTTCCCGTACAGCCTGTTTTCCGCCCTGTTCATGAAATTCCCAGTAGAGATAGTCGTGCTTCTCCTGCTCCTCTCCTTTTAACAAAGGAAGGAAGGAGATTCCATCAATATCCTCCGGGACCGGGGCAGCGGCAAGATCAGCGCACGTTGGCAGGATGTCCCAGAATGCGGAAATATGATCCGTGGTACTCCCGGGCGCAATGGTATTGGTCCACCTTGCAATCATGGGAACCCGTATGCCTCCCTCGTAAAGATCCCGCTTGTAGCCCCTCAAGAGTCCGTTGCTGTCAAAAAAGTCGGGATCAGCACCTCCTTCTTTATGGGGTCCGTTATCAGAGGTGAACATGATAATGGTGTTCTCGTCAAGTCCCAGTTCCTCCAGTTTGGCTACCACTTCGCCCACCTGCTGGTCGAGCAGTGAAACCATGGCAGCAAAGGTAGTGCGGGGCTCAGGCTGGGAACAATAGGCACCTATGCTGAAATCCTCATCACCATAGTCTGCACCGTTACGGGTGCTGACAAAAGGTGTCTCTTCAAACTGCCCCCTGTATTTTTCCATCATCTCTCCCTCGGGAATGATCAGCTCGGCATGCGGAATGACATTCGGATAGAACAGGAAGAACGGTTCATCCTTGTTCTCTTCAATGAATTCCAGTGCCTTCTCGTGGATCAATCCAGGTGCATAGGTATCAGTACTTGTGAAGTCATTGCCTTCCAGCATTACTTTCTGATCGTTGTGCCAGAGGTGCATGGGATAATACCTGTGGGCTTCGCGCTGACAATTGTATCCGAAAAACTCGTCAAATCCCTGGTTGTTGGGATCTCCCTCGGTACCGACGAAACCCAGTCCCCATTTCCCAAAGGCCCCTGTAACATAACCGGCCTCTTTGAGCAATTCTGCGACAGTATATGCCTCCGCTTCCATCGGGTGCTGGCCTTCAGGTCTGTACTCCTTGTTGCCCCTGATCGGGGCGTGACCAGTATGAAGACCGGTCATCAGGACGCTCCGGGATGGTGCACATACCGTGCTGCCTGAGTAGTGCTGGGTAAACAGCATCCCCTCCTCCGCCAGTTGGTCCAGGTGGGGCGTTTCAATCTTTGTTTGTCCGTAACATCCCAAATCACCGTAACCGAGGTCATCGGCCAGAATATAAATAATGTTGGGTTTCTGAAGTTCTTTTTGCTGTGAGGTGCATCCTGAAAAGGACAGCACAACAAGACAACCGATAAGGAGGAATTTGTGCATAGCTGATGTTTTCGTTGATATTTAGATCAAATATACTGATGATGGATTGAACAGGTGTATAAAAATGTGTCATTTTTGGTTAAATTTTTGTTCGCAAACGCTGTCATCTGACCAAAAGCCGGGAGGAAGTACCAGCATTCAGCATATTAATTATCAGCTTCCAGGAGATAAAGGACCAGGAATCAATGCCACCTAGGTTCTATATTTTCTTTTACCTTTACAATCACATTCAAAGTCAACCAGGACGTAACCTGTTGATCAATCCGGACCAATGAATTACAACAAACACTGACATGAAATCTACAAAGCTTTACTTCACAGGGCGAGCAATATTGATGGCCCTGCTTGTTTCGACATCATTGAGTTCAGCACAAGCCCAGGATCCAGCCAGGCGACCCAACATCCTTTTCGCCATCAGTGACGACCAGTCCTTTGCGCATACCAGTTTTGCAGGGTGCGATTTTGTAAACACACCGGCATTCGACAGGATCGCATCTGAAGGCGTATATTTCTCGAACTGCATTGCCGGATCTCCGGGCTGTGCACCTTCGCGGAGCTCCATTGTGACCGGCAGGTACCACTGGCAGAATGAGCAATCGGGACAACACGCCTCCTCCTGGATGAAAAAATATGTGCCGTTTATTGAGCTGATTGAAGAAAACGGTTACATCACGGGTCGCACAGGTAAAGGGGTGGATCCATTCTATTATGCTCGTGACGAAAATGATTCGTTGAGGCGAAAGACAAATGCCGGGGGAATTGAGCACAGCGCGATCCAATACAGAAAAGGTAGTCCCGAAGATGAACGACCGGCAGAGGCAATCAGTTCAACCAACTACTTCGAGAATTTCAGGTATTTCATGGAGCATGTCCGGGAAGATGAGCCATTCTTTTTCTGGTATGGCGCGCGGGAACCCCATCGCGCATATGAGCAGGATTCGTGGAAACGCCAGGGCAAGCACCCTGACCAGGTGGAAGTACCCGGTTTTTTTCCCGATCACGAAATTGTCAGGGGCGACCTGCTGGATTACGCGGTGGAAATAGAGTGGTTTGACCTGCACCTGCAGCGCATGCTCGACTACCTTGAATCGATCGGGGAACTGGAAAATACCATCGTCATTGTC
>CAZPTO010000373.1:0-4034 GCA_964589155.1 uncultured Bacteroidaceae bacterium
TGTGCGAATACTGGAATTTGTAAGCGATCAGATCGCGCTTGCCGTTGAGCGAAAACGTGACCAGGACAATGTGCGGGAGAGCCAGGAGAAGCAGCGGAGGATATTTGAATCTTCCCCGGACCCGATCCTGGTGGTGGATAAGAACGGGATCGTCACCGATTATAATACAAGCCTCCTGGCAGCACTTCATGTCACGAATGAGCCGGTGATCGGGCAGAATATCTTCCATTTTATCGGCAAGAACCACTGGAGGATGGCGCTGCGCAGCTTCAAGCAGACCTGGGAGGAGGGATACCTGAAAAATCTTGAGTTCGGGGTGCACCGCGCCGATGGAACCAGCTTTGAATCGGAGGTATCTACAGGTGCCATATACAATAATGAAGGTGAGCCTGATTCAATGGTGGTCATTATAAAGGATATCAGTGAGCGAAAAGAGACGGAAAGAAGCCTCAGGGAGGCCAAGGAGAGGGCCGAGGAGTCTGACCGGCTCAAAACAGCATTCCTGTCCAACATGTCGCACGAGATCCGCACTCCGATGAATGCTATTGTTGGTTTTTCCGACCTCCTGAACGATAACACCCTTGGACCGGAAGAACGCAGCGAATTTATCGCGCAGATCAATATGGGTGCAGAGAACCTCATGCACCTCATTGATGATATTATTGATATCTCCAAGATCGAGGCCGGGCAGATCAAGATCAATAATCAGACGTGCGATATCAATGAACTGCTGAAGGAACAGCTGGTGATGTTCCGTCAGTATATCGACCGCATGGACAAGTCTCAGATTGAACTCAGGCTGAACTGGAAATGGCCGGACCGCAGACTGGCCATTCTAACAGATCCCTTCAGGGTGAAGCAGATCCTCTCCAACCTGATGAATAATGCTGTGAAATTTACAGAGGAGGGGTATATCGAAGTAGGGATCGGACCATCAGGGGACAAAACGGTCCGTATCTGGGTAAAAGATACCGGGATTGGTATTTCAGAGGATAAACAGGAGATCATTTTTGACCGTTTCAGGCAGGGACACAGGTCCGGCACAAAGCTTTACGGAGGTACCGGGCTCGGGCTTGCCATTTCCAAGAACCTGGCAGAATTGCTCGGAGGTGAAATAGGCGTTGTCTCCGGAGACCGCGCCGGATCTGAATTCTGGTTCACACTCCCGGTAAATATGGTCCGTCAGAAAAATACACCCAAAGATTACCTGGGTGCAGGAATTAGCACGCAATGGGAAGGGAAGAAGATACTGGTTGCCGAGGACGACAGCTCCAATTTCAGCCTGATTGCCGAGGTGTTAAAACATACAAATATCGAGATTATTCATGCCAGGGATGGAAAAGAGACACTCGATCTGTACGAAGAGCATAAAAACGACCTGGACCTGGTATTGATGGATATCAGGATGCCGGAAATCAATGGATACGAATGTGCCCGGATCATCAAGGAAAAGGACCCCGATATTCCCGTCATCGCACAAACTGCATATGCAATGTCAGGCGAGCGCGACCAGAGCCTGGAGGCCGGTTGTGATGATTATATCAGTAAACCGCTCCAGGTGAAATTCCTGATTGAGACCATCGGGCGATATTTGAAATAGAGCAAACATGCAGCGATTCGTTCATACCACGTGGATTGTTTATATTTTGGTTAGCTTCTCCTGCTCATCGCCCACTGAACACGGACAGGATGCCCGGGTATTCAGGTACAACGAATCCAAGGGCATAACAACACTGGATCCGGCATATGCCCGTAACCAGACGATCATATGGCCGGTAAGCCAGGTTTTTAATGGCCTGGTGCAGCTCGATAACAACCTGAACGTGGAGCCTTGCATTGCACACCGCTGGTCGGTTTCCGAGGATGGTACGGAATATACCTTCTGGCTGCGAAAGGACGTTCTTTTCCATGCTTCTCCTTATCTTGAGGAGCACATGAGGACTGTAAACGCGCAGGACTTTGTATATAGCTTTGACCGTATACTGGATCCTGAAGTAGCTTCCCCGGGGAGCTGGATTTTTGATTTTGCCGATCCGGACAGCAGTTTTTTAGCGGTAAATGATACGGTCTTCAGGATCCGGCTTTCGGCTCCCTTTCCACCTTTTCTTTCCATACTTGCCATGCCTTACTGTTCGGTTGTACCGCAAGAGGTGGTAGAGCATCCTGAAGCGGATTTTGCACATCAACCTGTGGGTACAGGCCCTTTCAGGTTCAGATCCTGGAGTGCTGATGAGAAACTGATTCTGCTTCAACATCCGGACTACTTTGAGTTGGATGATAGCGGGCAACAGCTCCCATACCTGGAAGCTGTTTCCATTTCCTTTATAAAAGACAAGCAGAGTGAATTTCTTGAGTTTCTGAAGGGAAACCTCGATTTTCTTTCAGGGGTGCATCCTGCATACAAGGATGAACTGCTCACCCGGTCAGGTACATTGAATCCCAAATACCATGAGAAGATCAGGCTGATCACGATGCCCTACCTCAATACGGAATACCTTGGAATGCTGCAGGAACCGGCCGAAGGAGATGACCATATATTACTTGACAGGCGGATCAGGATGGCTATCAATTATGGATTCGACCGCGAAAAGATGATGAAATACCTCCGTAATAACCTTGGGTATGCCGCCACGGCCGGGATGATCCCGCCAGGATTGCCTGGCCACCTGGCTGAGGGCAGTGGCTATACCTATCAACCCGATCGTGCCCGGGAGCTGATCAGGGAGGCCGGTTTTGCCGGTGGTGAGCGCGTGCCCCCCATATTGCTTACCACCACTTCGGATTACCTGGACCTGTGCGAATACATTCAATTTGAACTGGGTAAGATCGGCCTTGACATTGAGATCACTGTCAGTACCGGCGGTGCATTCAGGAATATGGTCGCCAATGGAAACCTGCAATTCTTTCGTGGGTCCTGGATTGCCGACTATGCAGATGCTGAAAACTACATGGCATTGTTCTATTCCGGGAATTTTGCACCTGAAGGGCCAAATTATACACGATTCTCGTCGAATAAATTTGATATGTTATATGCACAGGCGATCAGGGAGATTGATAACACCAAGCGGTATTCCTTGTACAGGCAGATGGACAGTATCGTGATGGCAGATGCACCGGTTGTTCCGTTGTATTATGACAAGGTGGTCAGGTTTACACCTATGGAAATTAAGGGTTTTGCTCCAAACCCCATGAACAACCTGGTATTGAAGACGGTGCACAAGACTGACACCGGGGACGATAAATGAAACTATGCACCGTAAGCGCCTGTTTTTCCAGGAGTATTACACTGCACCTGCTGCACCTGTGATCAGCCATATCTCCCGGGGAATCTCAAATTTATAAAGATCAATCTTCCTCGCTGAGGATCTTGTTGACCTCGGTCTCTGTCTTCTGGAGCTTCTCTTTGCAGATATTTAAAAGCTTCGTGACACGCTTCACGTTTTCAGTGAGTTCGTCTACATCCAGCTCGCCTTCTTCGATCTTTTCCAGGATCAGTCCGATCTCGGCTACTGCTGCTTTGTATGTGATTTCCTTGTCTGCCATCTTATTTCTTCTTGTTATGGTGTTGGTCAGTTGCTTTTATTTCACTTTCTATGGATCCGTCCAGGAGACGCGTTGTAATTGCGGTTCCTCTTTTCAGTTCCCCCACTGATTTGATAACTTTACCTTCTGAATAGGTGATACTGTATCCGCGGGCCAGGACTTTCTCGGGACGCAATAATTCCAGTGACCTTTCAAATCCGCTCAGCTGTTCTTTTTCAAAAGTAATTTTTTTTGCAATGATACGATGCTTGCGCTCTGCAAGCTGTTGCAGGTCACGTCGCCGGTATTCAAAAAGCGACCTGCGCAAATATTTCAACCTGTTGCGGTGATCATTCAGTTCAGACCGCTCAGCATGGATTATGGTTTTTACCGCGGATTCAGTGGTTTTCCTGTAATTTGACAGCCGGTGCTTTTCCAGGGTCATATAATGGTTGGCCAGGTGGTGCAGGTCGGAAACGAATTGATCCAGGGAGGTCCGCTCCTGGTTGATG
>CAZPTO010000374.1:0-4011 GCA_964589155.1 uncultured Bacteroidaceae bacterium
GGTTGACCAATTCACCTCATAAGTGCCCTGCCCGGATCCTGATAAAACATCTCCTCCATCAAAACCCCAATTAAAGATGCTGGTTTCTGTTTCTGAGCCAGTAAATGAAACTTGAACAGTATCAGTCACACAAATTTTGTTTTTGTCTAAAGTAAATGTTGTTTGGGCCGGCAGAGTGCTGGAAAGATAGATGATGGTTGGAACCCTGCGAAGGGCTTTCATATACTGGACGTGCAAGGTTTTGAGTCTATTTTCATAGTTGCTGTTGATCGCTGCCGTCTTTTCTTCACTCAGCTTGCTGCACTGACCGTCGATCACGCCATTCTTAAAGGCTTCCAGCAGATAGAACCTTTCTCTGGGTGCTCCAAACGGTTTCCTGCTTTTAGGACGTATCGCTTCCTGACTGGGAGTTTGCGGGGATCCGGAATTTGTGTATGAGTTAAAGTGTATCGTATTTGCTATAGCCGTCATAAAGGCGTCGTCGACACCCAGTTCCGGCACCGACTCATACAATAAGTAAACTCCCTGCAGAGAGTGCGTAAAGTGGCCTTGATCATCCGCGCCGAATAGCTTGACGTCACCCACCATGTAACCGTGGTCCGTAGCACTGTAGGGGTAGGAAAAATAGTCGTTGCCATTATAGGTTTCCTCGAAGCCGGTGTTCTTCCAGTTCTTGATATATTCCCGGATGACCTTGCGGTAGCGGTCAATTGTCGACTGATACTCCGTTGTACTGTTCAATGCCTGCAGATCCTCGAGCGCTGCCGTTGCCATGCCTATGGTACCAATCCCGTTCAGGGCGCGGTTAAATGCCCGACTCCGGAAATCATTCGCGAATTCCTGCGGAATGCCCATGACCGGATCGAGGGAGTTGTTCCCTTCGAGCACCGGTTTTAATGTGGAAACGATGGCGTTAAGGGTTTCTTCGGCCTCTAGTAACTCTTCCGGACTAACTTCGTCGGGCTGCTTCAGCGCCAATTGCAGTGTGATCCTGGAGGAGACAGCCATGGAATACATGAAGGCCAGATGCTCGGGATCTCTTGCCTTCAGTTGTGCAACATCAGGGTAATCCACGCACAGTTTGGTGTAATGTCGGGCTGATACGCGGAGTGCGTCGAGGAGACGTTTGTCGCCTGTCGATCGATAGGCCTGGTAGAGGTGAAGCCATTCTCCGACCGGAAAGAAGAAGCGCCGACCCATGAATTCCTCCAAAGAGGCCATTGGATCAGTATAGGGTGCTTCCTGGATGGCGTAACCATTGGCCAGCGTCTGCCGGATCAGAATGTCAATCTCCTCCTTCGAAGGCAGTTTATCGGGGGAGAAAGGTTCCGGAGTCCAGTTTACAGGAGGCGTAAACGTTGGCGGGACGGGTCTATTCCTCAAAGTCTCCATGTCTGCCGTGGTGAGGCTCGGTCCCCTTTCGATGCAGTGCTCGCACATGTAATATCCCTCCACCTCAGCTCCCCACGCCTCGGCTTCTATGGGAGTCATGGCGCGGTGTTCGGGACTGACTACAAAGCGGTGGCACCCGGCATAATGCCATTTAACCTTTTCACTTTTCATCATTTGAGCGATGCCATTTGCATCTTCAGGGATATCCGCCTCCGGATACTTCCGCCGGTAGCCTTTGAAGCAGCAGCGGTCTCGTCCTGACTGACCTGATTCGCCAATCCGCCAGCCCTCCATGTCGGCCTGCTCCAGGGTGATGAAATTCTTCCTGTCCTTGAGGACCAGCATCGGGCAGTCTTCCTCATGGACACGCATCCAGAGCGCATCGCAGTATGCAGGGGTGTTTGGGTCATACTCTTGTTCCGGGATCAGAAGCCACGCCCTTCTGGCTGCTGCACCCTTATCTCCGTATTTGCTATAGTCGATGATGTCCTCCTGGGCTTCAGCATCAGTAAAGCATGCCAACAGGCAAACAGTGGTTAGAAACAAGGTGAATGCCTTAAGCATTTTGCCTTGAATTTCTTTTTTCATTTCGGGGCGCCTCTCTTTTAAAAAACATTTGGATATTCAACCACTTTTCACCTGCCTTGCCACTGCGACCGGAAAAAAGATCGGTTTCATTAGTATATATCTTATTTATAGTCCTATGATATAATTAGTTACAAACTTCGTTTTTAGTCAAGGTGACCAGTTGCCTCGCAGAATATTATAGATAATAAGGTGCTCGGCGAACCTTCATCAATACCCCTCGGGCTACGTACAATATATTAGCTTCGCTGAGCTCATCGCCAGGGCGATTTCGGTTCATGCCCTTTTGTGCTTGCTTCCTCTGAAATTGAAATACTCAATGATGAATGTTTCATTAAATCATATTTGACTGGTGAATCTAATAAAAATAAATTAAAAATTGTTAATACAGTAAATTTTACAGACAGAATGTTTGGTTAACTGCAAAGAAACAAGGAAGCTGGGAAAAATCATTGGTCACTTGCATCCTTTGATCCTGTCAAAAACTTGTATGCCGCAACCGCTTTTCTATTCTTGAACAGTTTCACCTTGATCGTGGAGTATGGGAGCGTCGAACGCCCGACTGATTCTCAATAAAACCGACTGCTCACTCAAAACCGGAGAAGAGTGGCCAGTTTGTCCGTTTTTTCCAATAAGCTAATAACCAGTTATTGAAAGTCAATAAAGTGGTACAAATTTGCATTAGTATTGAAAAAATGTACTATTATTACTGAATGATTAAAAGAAATCTGAAAGACAAACTCTTGCAATTGGCTGAGAAATTTCCAATTGTTTCAGTTACAGGTCCAAGGCAATCAGGAAAAACAACACTAGTACGATCTGTTTTTCCTGATTATTCTTATGAGAACCTGGAAGATCCGGAGACAAGGCTATTTGCTCAGAACGACCCTAGAAGCTTTTTAAATCTATCCGAAAGGATGATAATAGATGAAATACAATGGGTACCTGAGCTCTTCTCTTATCTACAAACCCTAACCGATAATCAGAATGTTGAAGGACAATTCATTATTTCCGGATCTCAAAGTTTTCTATTGAATGAAAACATTTCTCAGTCCCTGGCTGGCAGGGTTGCAATTCTAAACTTGTTACCATTTAGCTATGAAGAACTGAAGTTTGGAAACATACGTATTTCAGAGACAGTAGATCTCTTATTTCAGGGATTTTATCCTAGATTGTATGATAAAGGTATTGCTCCAGAAGACTTTTACCCGAACTATATTCAGACGTATATAGAAAGAGATGTAAGGCAGTTGAAAAACATACAGGATTTAAATCTCTTTGTAAGGTTCATGAAGTTATGTGCAGGTCGCACAGGACAATTATTGAATCTATCCTCCCTGGCGAATGACACAGGAATTAGCGTTAATACTGCCAAGTCATGGATATCATTGCTTGAGACAAGTTTTGTAATTTATTTGTTACAACCACATCACAAGAATTTCAATAAGAGGCTTGTAAAAATGCCTAAATTATATTTCTTCGACACGGGACTTGTATCATCCCTTCTTGAAATTCAATCTTCAAAACAATTATCAACCCACTATTTGTATGGAGCAATTTTTGAGAATTTCATTATTTCTGAATTGCTTAAAGACAGATTTCATCGGGGATTAAGGAGTAATCTCTATTTCTGGAGAGATCATAAGGGCGTGGAGATAGATTGCATTATGGAACAAGGGGATAAGCTGATTGCTTTAGAGATTAAATCAGCTAAAACATATACTGAGAGTTTTTTTAAGAATATTGCTTATTTGGAAAAGATTTCAGACAGGGAGATATATCAATCAGTTGTAATCTATGGTGGAGACAGATCAATATCTACGAAATGGGGTGAATTATGCAGTTGGAAGGAGATACCTGGTTTCAGGAAGTTATAAAAATGATATCGTGGTGATTTCCACCTCAATGATCTCTTGCTCAAAATAGTTTCCAAGGCGGATATTAAAAACAGGTGCTACAGCATTAATACGCAATGGTCTCGCTGGTGCATAGTATCCATCTTCCTGGACAAATGTTTGCCGTGAGGAAAAAAAT
>CAZPTO010000375.1:0-3999 GCA_964589155.1 uncultured Bacteroidaceae bacterium
GTGTCCAACTCCTGCCAGGTGTGCCACCGCGAGGAGACACAGACCTTGATCAAGGATGTGTATAACAGGCAGGACAAGATCATCCAGAACAGGCACCGGCTGGAACAGCTGTTGGTACGCGCGCATGTTGAGGCTGCGAAAGCCTGGGAGCTGGGGGCAGATGAAGCCGGCATGGAGGAAGCGCTGATGCATATCAGGCATGCCCAGTGGCGTTGGGATTATGCAGCTGCGAGTCATGGCGGTTCTTTCCACTCTCCCGTGGAGATCAGCAGGGTTATTTCAACAGGAATCACCCTTGCACAGGAAGCACGCCTCGATCTGGCCAGGGTCCTGGCAGCGCTCGGTCATAATGAGGAAATACCTTATCCAGATATTTCCACCAAGGCCAAAGCCCAGGCATTCATCGGGCTCGATATGGAGGAGCTGAACAGTGAGAAAGAGGAATTCCTCGATGAGGTGATCGTGGAATGGATGCAACAGGCAGAGGAAAGGGAAGCGGGGTATGCAGTGGGCATTGTAAACTGACGGACTTCATGGAATGGCCCAACGAATTGACAATGAAGTTTTAAAGGCGTTCGCACCCGGCCATCACGATACATTTGTTGTTTCCTGATGTGTGCTCCTGCTGAAGCGACGTTTTCACGCATTCGTTTTTATTTTTTCCGGTTGGAAGTCTGACCGGAATGTTTTTCTGCTGATCACATGGTATTCGTGTAAAATTTTATACATTTGCACCGCGAATTGTGAAAAACGATTCGTTTTCCAGGCTGAAACAGGAAGAACGCCAAGGCCGGATCAAACATCCGGAGTACAGATTTCCCCAACACCTGGACATCACATATTGGAACGGGGTATAGCGCAGTCCGGTTAGCGCACCTGCTTTGGGAGCAGGGGGTCGTAAGTTCGAATCTTACTACCCCGACCATTTATTATTCATTAGCAAGTAGTTACGATATTTTGAACCTTGCTTTGAATCAAAAAAAGTAAAAACCTGTCAAAAATGGCAGGTTTTTTTATTCACTCCAGTAATGCACTAAAAAAGGTTACTTATTATCGGGTTTTTGTTCGATTAAAGATTACTTGGAAATTGATTTGTTGATTCTAATGAAAACCGACTGCTAACTGCAAACCGGACAAGGGTGGACAATCGTACCGGTATTTCCAATTGCTTTAGGATTGTATTCGTCAAGCTTTTATTTTGAAGTTAAAAAATTAATAAAGCTATCCCTATTTACTTCGTTGAACTCAGAATCGGGATAATTTTGAAGGAACAAGGCCGGTAATTTAGAAGATTTGCTCGCATATTTCATTTCATATGCATAGAGCATTCCATCTCTCTCCTCAATATAATCGATTTCTTTTTGAGTATAGGTTCGCCAGAAGAATTTATTTGCCGAGATCCTGTTATAACAAAGGTACTTTTGACGTTCAGAAATACAATAATTCTCCCAGAGCTGACCGACATCATTTCTGATATTGATAGGATTAAGGTTAGCGATCAATATATTTCGTATACCATTATCCCAAAAGTAATAGCGGGGTGTTTTTGTATACTCATTTCTCATGTTCCGGCTCAATCCTGGAAGTGAGAAAATAATAAACATCTTCTCCAGGATATTCAGGTAGCGCTGCACAGTTCTGACATTGACCTGAAGTCTTCCAGCTATTTCCGAATATGAAATATCCTGACCAATCTGGAAAGCAATTAAGCGCAAAAGGTTCAATACAAAAACAGAATCTTTTTGAAGATCAAATTCAAGGATATCCTTAAGCAAATAACCGTTTTTTATTCCATTCAAAATCTCCTCCTTTTGGTCATTTCCTGGCTCTAAGAAGACCTGAGGATACAAACCGTAAATGAGCTTATTATCCAGTGATTTTCTCGCTTCCAGGAAATCATCATCCAGTTCTTCTTGTGAGAATCCAAATAAATTAAGAAATATACTTCTGCCAGTTAACGGTTCCCCAATCTGATTATAAAGGTCGAATGAAGATGACCCTGTAAAGAAGATACTAACTCCAGGGATGTTGTCAACGATTAATTTAATATTGATCCCTATGTTTGGGATTTTTTGTGCTTCATCAATGAATAGGTGTGTGTAACCAGAGGTGGTTGATTTCAGGAGACTTAGTTTTTGACTGGAAAAGATTTCCTGGATATCAAAATCCTCTCCGGAAACAATAAGCGGTTTACTCGGTATTTTTTCTGCAACCTGGTTCATTAAAACAGTCTTTCCTGTTCTCCTGGCCCCGAAAAGCCCGACAGCAAATCCGGGCTTTAAATTGTCAGCTATAAATGGAAGAAGTTTACGGGTTATCATGATGATTCATTAAATCCTATGCTAATATACATAAATATTGATCAATACACATACAAGGGTACATGTATTATACTAAATACATGTATCGAGATGTGTTAAACCTGAGGTGCTATGGCGCCAGTTTTTTCGCCAGCTTTCCTGCAAATCCATGTAAACCAGTGTAATATTCTACAATAAAGAACAATTAATTATCTTTCTTCAAAAACATAAAACCCTGTAAATGTTTTAGATACAACTAAAAATTCAACTCTTTCTGGCCGAAAAACATATCGGAAAAAGAACACTCATAATCAAGGGGTCGTCCATCGCGGCAGTCAGGCTCCTTCCTAAAATGCTCCACCGGGGCATTTCTTAACGGTCGTCCCTGAGCCCAGCTGGGCCCACCGTTGAATAGAGGGAGTTAGACAATTCATGGTCCGACTCCTTTTTTATCGGGTTTAAATGGGGTTGAAAATGAAAATAGATAGGACAGGAGGATAAAACAATTTTCTCGCAGATGAAACTGCCAAAAATCCGAAAAATTAATATAGAGAACAATTTTCTAAAAACAACCACCTTCTCCTTCAGGCATACCACAATCATTTAGATCTATGTTTATCCCGAAACCTGCATTCAGAACCAACCATTTTGGAACTTTGTAACTCAAACCTATAGAGGGACTAATAAGAGTTTGATCATAACTGT
Organism: uncultured Bacteroidaceae bacterium; assembly: GCA_964589155.1. Classification (GTDB taxonomy): domain Bacteria; phylum Bacteroidota; class Bacteroidia; order Bacteroidales; genus M55B112. The sequence continues at coordinate 3,006 of CAZPTO010000375.1, forward strand.
TGGGGAATTTAATTTAAAATGTGATCCCAATTATAATACTTACACCATGACTATTAACACTATAATCATATCCCCAACCACTATATCTCATTCTTTGAAGATCGTATCCAAGAGCGATATTCATGGCTAGCTTTTCATTAATAAAATAGCTAATTCCTGCATTTGGATTAATATACAAACCTAGTCCTGAGAAATTAACACTACCAAAATCCTCACCAATCAAGGAATAGCCAATATCCAGGGATGCATAAGGCGAAAATCGTGGTTTCTTCCTGAATACTCTAAAATCCAGAAAAAATGGAATTATGGGTTCTTCTCCATCAAATAGTAGATTCCTATCGTGTTTAAGATATATGCCAGTTCCAATTCCAAATGAGATGGAAGGAGTATATTGATAAGTAAAAATGGCACGCAATTTGGCTAATTTCATCTGATGGGAAATTTCACGTTGATAAGAACCGTATGTATATCCCATTTCAACAATTCCACTAAACTGCCCATTATATCGTTCATCCTTTGTATCACCATCCTGAGCCACCAAAGGAACTACCATTACAAGTGCAAGAAATACAGCAATTATTCTTTTCATGATTTGTTGGAGTTTAGTTTAATGCAATTTTCGACGTCAGAAATCACATAATCTAACGCTATCGTCCCAAAAACGATCGGTATCGTCTCAAATAATGCCATGGCATTACAATACTTTCGGTACGATCCGGGATCATCGGATTAGTATATTACGATTTTCTCTGTCTGCACCCGGGAATCGGAGCGAACTGTCACAAAATAAATGCCTTTTGCATACATACTTGTGTCGAAAGTCTTTGATCTTAAAGTGATGGGTTTTCGGTCCATGAGCTGACCATTGAGGTTGTGGATCTCGATCACTCCACGGATTGATGTTTCAAATTCGAGTGTGAAGCAGGAATTGGCCGGGTTAGGGAATAGGACAAATTGTTCTTTCGACAGATTGTATACCAGGGTACTCGTAGTA
>CAZPTO010000376.1:0-3974 GCA_964589155.1 uncultured Bacteroidaceae bacterium
GCAATTCGTAGATATGTCCATGCATCACTTCCACCGGGAAGCAGGTTTCCGCAACGATCAGGTTCAACGCCTTCTTAACAGTCTGGTTGTTGGTCGTTTCACTCACAACGATCCTGAATCCAAGGTCTTCAAAGAACGTGCGCCAGAACGGGAATTGCTGGTAGTAGACCATGAGTCCGCGGGGAATGCCTATGGTAACTTTCCCTTCTTCCGGGGGTTGTTCCTCAAAACCATCATGCAGCATTTCGAGTTTTTCTTCGAAATAATTGGGAATTCCCACACCTTTTCCCTTCCGCTCATCCAGTTCATACTTTTCACAACGGCCCCCATAGAACAGAGGCTTGCTTTCACCTTCGATCCTGATGCGCCTGATCTCGCACTGGTTGGAGCAGGCTTTGCAGGTGAATTTGTCGACGGTGTAAGGAATCTTGCTGATATCAAATCCCTTGAACCGGGTCTTCAGCTTGTTTTCCTTCACATGATCGCGAGCCAGCATGGCCGCCCCAATAGCACCGGTAACATCGAAATGTGGCGGGATATGTATCTTTTTCCCCGTTACCTGCTCAAATGCCGCCACGACCGACCGGTTGTTGGTAACACCTCCCTGGAAAAGGATGTGTTTACCAATCCTTTTTTTCCTGACTACCTTCTGAATATAATTATGTACAATGGAATACGCCAGTCCACCCACAAGGTTGTCTGTTTCCACACCCCTTTGCTGGAAGGAATTCAGGTCGGATTCCATGAAAACAGTGCAGCGGTCCCCCAGTCCTGCAGGTTGTTTGGCTCCCAGGGCCAGTTCCCCAAATTCTTCTACTATCTTGATGTCCAGTTTTTCAGCCTGCTCTTCGAGGAAGGATCCGGTACCGGCTGCGCAGACCTTGTTCATTTCAAAATCCACTACGACACCATTGTCGATGCTGATATATTTGGAGTCCTGTCCGCCGATCTCAAAAATCGTATCCACCTCCGGGTCAAATGCGATCGCCGCAGTAGCCTGGGCAGTGATCTCGTTGCGGATCAGGTCGGCACCGATAAAATCACCTGTAAGATACCTGCCTGAACCTGTGGTTCCGGCAGCTTTCACAATAACACGGTCGCCGATCTCTTCATAGATCTCGTTCATTCCGCGCCTGATGGCCTCCAGTGGCTTGCTGGCCGTCGGAAGGTAACGCCGGGCAATCACCCTGTCCTTATCATCGATCAATACAACGTTGGTGCTCAGGGAGCCGATGTCCAGTCCGAGGTAAACTTCATAGTCATTTACCCCATCCGGTATCGGGTATACCTCCTTGTTAATTTTTGAATCGGGTTGATGCAGTGGTTTAAAAGTTTTGCCCCTGGATTTTTCCCCTTCAATATATTCATTGAGTTGATCGAGTCCCCGGAAGGATTCAAATTGCTCTCCTGTCCTGTTCAGCATGTAATACAGCGCACCAATGGCACCCATGGAAGCATGATGATCAGGAATGATCAGTTCTTCATCCTCCGTTTTCAACAATTCCCTGAATGCACGAATCATGCCCTTGTTGGCTGCAACGCCTCCCTGGAAGATAGCAGGATATTCAATAGTTTTCCCCCGTCCGAGCGTGGAGATGAAATTTCTTGCCACGGCAAAACAGAGTCCGGCGACGATATCGTGCACAGGCGTGGCGATCTGCTGCAGGTGGATCATGTCGCTTTTGGCAAATACGGAGCAACGGCCTGCGATCCTGGGCGGATTTTCAGATTTAAGTGCCAGTTCACCGAATTCATCTTCGATAGTGACACCCACCCTTTTCGCCTGCTGGTCGAGAAATGAACCGGTTCCGGCTGCACACAGGGTGTTCATGGTAAAATCAGACAGCCGGGAAGTCCCCTCACCAGTATCCTCCATAAAAATCAGCTTGGAATCTTCACCTCCCATTTCTATGATCGTCCTTACCTGCGGATACAGGCTGGCAACAGAGGTGGATTGCGCAATGACCTCGTTGATGTATTTCCCCCCCATCAGTTCGGCAGCCAGTTTGCCCCCGGTACCTGTAAATCCAAGATTACCGAATTTGTCCGGGCCATAACATTTCAGCAATTCCTCCATGATCGTTCTGAGTTTCATGAAAGGCTTGCCCTGGCAGTGGTCGTAGCGCTCTTCAATTATGTTTTTCTGTTCATCCATAACCACTGTATTGATGGAAATGGAACCAATATCGAAGCCGAAATTTAGTAGAGCATCTGGTGAGGTCATGACTTATTCTGATTACAGCATTACTATGTATTCAAAAACAGTTGGTGCACCATTCAACCTATGGTGCAAGTACAAGAGGATTTATATAAAAATTGTATACTTCATGTCATTTACCGATACGATACAAGATATGAAAAAATATATACAAGCAGCATAAGGAATGGAATGATAAGTTTATAATATTTATTAAGACCAATGAAAAACAAACCGCGATTTAGCACCCTGACTGTTTAGAAAGAGCATATCAGTTCGGGGTCATCCTATAAAAACATGTTTCCGAACCCTTAATACCATATCTTTTACCGAGAATCCGGTGCATCATCACATAAAGTGAATGTTCACATTATTCACTTAAAACCAACACACGATGATGAAAAAAATTACAAAATTCTGGATGCTTATGTTCCTGGCGGGTCAGTTTGCGACCCAGGCACAGGATGGACTGTTTATCTCCGAGATTGCTGATCCCGGGGATGAGTATACAGGTCGTTTTATCGAGCTGTTTAATGCTGGTGGTGAGACGGTCGATTTTGGCACCACGGTGATGTACCTGACCCGACAGAGCAATGGCGGAACCACCTGGGGAACTGTTCAGCTTACAGGTACAGTTGCCCCGGGGCGCACCTATGTGATCGGTGGCAGCGCCTTTGAGTCACATTACGGGTTTGCACCCGACCTTGTGACAGGGATCCTTACCGGGAACGGGGATGATCCTTATTCGCTATACATTGGCGGGAACCATGAAACAGGCAGTCTGCACGATATCTATGGTGAGACCAATACCGATGGTACCGGTGAGGCGTGGGAATACACCGATTCACGTGCAGTGCGGGATGCATTTGCAGACAGTCCCGGGACGCTTTGGTTTTCTTCGGAATGGACCATTACTCCTGCAGGCATCGCCGATTGTGATCCCGGCACACACAACGGTTCGCCCGGGGGCGGTCCGATCACTCCTGTGGGTGATTTTGCGATCTATGCAGCTTCCGATACAGTTGAATACGGAGAACCCTTTCAACTTGGCATCCTGGTGAGCGAACTACTGGTATCAGATGATATCATCTCCTACCAGTTTGACATTGTATATGATCCTTCGCTCCTGGAATATGCGTATGCTTCGGTGATCGGAACCTTCGCAGATGGAGGGACACTGGCAGAAAATAATGAGCAGGCCGGGGAGGTTTCCATTAGTTATATGACAGCAGATCCGCTGGCGGGTACGGGTGAGATCCTTTGGCTGACATTCAATACGCTGGGAATGGGCAGCTCAGAAATAACGCTTTCCGACGCTTTCCTGAATAACCTTTCAGTGACTGAGCTTTACAGCGGGAGCGTGTTGGTTTCTGAGTCAACTCCGCCCTCTGTCGCTGTTGCATACAGCGATACAGTGAACCGGTTGTCTGATATGCTGGAGATCACAGCTACTTTCAGCGAGGAGATGGATCCGGCTATTCCTGTTACCCTGGAGATGACTGGGGCTGTGACGGAATCGGCCCTGGAGATGGTACGGCTGAGTGCCACGGAGTACAGCTACCTTTATTTTATACCGCGCGCTGGCGGAACGGTAAATGTTTCGTTGTCGAACGGAACTGATATGAATGGCAACCCGGTAATTGCCACGCCAACTTCGGGAGGCACATTTGATATTATTCCGGTCCGAACCGGGGATGTCAACGATGACGGAGTCGTACAGGCATATGATGCAGCACTTGCATTACAACATTCTGTGGGCCTGGATCCATTACCAGAG
>CAZPTO010000377.1:0-3973 GCA_964589155.1 uncultured Bacteroidaceae bacterium
ATGGAAAAACTTGCTGAATCCCAACACCATTGCTTTTTTCCTTGGCTTAATGATCATGTTTTTCAATATTGGGTTACCGGACCTGTTGTACGAGCCATTGCATGGGCTTGGAAAATCCACCATTTATCTTTCCATGCTTTACATTGGTGCGATGCTGGTGCAGACCCGTGTAAAAGGGATCTTCAAAAAACCGCATGTATTTCTGTTTTCGTTCAATAAACTGGTACTGGTACCATTTGTTCTTGCCATTACGGTCAACCTCCTCTCCTACTGGCTCTTTCCCGGTTTTGGTGAAATCGCCCGAAAGGTGGTGTTGCTCGAAGCCTCCATGCCTGCAATGGCTACTATCGTGGTGATGGCGCATAAATTCGGATCTGACGCGTCCCTTGCAACCGAAAATGTGTTTGTTTCCACCGTATTGAGTATTGTCACCATTCCCATCGTATACTCCGGTATACAGCTAATCGACCGTTTATGCGCCGGGTTGTTCGCGTGACTGTTGCTTTCAGCTGCCAGGACAAGATCAGGGTTACCTGAAGTTCCTGAAATACACGATCTATATTACATCAGGAGGTATAATAATCTTTCTACCTTCTTTCGCAGGATCGCATTGAAATATGTATTTTTAGTGTTTTAATCCAGTATTTACCAATGATCATTGACAGAAAGAAATGAGAACGCAACACGATCACCCACAGAAAAAAACTGGCTTGCCTGCTGTTTTTTTCCGCCTTTCCCTGGTATTTTTATGTGTCCTGAATGTTTCCGGTCAGATTACCCCACGGGATCTCATTACCAATGCCATGAGGAAGGAGAAGCTTGCCATCGTGCTGGATGAGAAGTCAGCATTTACTCCCTTGCCCCTCGCCGGGGATAGCTATTGGCAGGAGCTGGACGAACAGACCCGTCAGTCCGTTGTGAATAATGGAGAAAAATACCTGGACTACGACTGGCCCTCCCTGCTTGCACGGCGCTACATGGACTTTGACATCGACGGGAACCGGACCCGTTATTCCAACAGGTATTTTGGCCGGCGCAAAGCGGTTGCTGATTTATGCCTGGCCGAGCTAGTGGAGAACGAGGGGCGTTTCATGGATGACATTATCAACGGTGTTTGGCTGATCCTGGAAGAGACCACCTGGGTGGTTCCGGCCCATTCATCGGGTGATAAGTTGCACGACAGGAATGATGTATATGTCGACCTGTTCAGTGCTGAAACAGCCGGTCTCCTTGGTTGGGTGGACTATTATTTTGGAGAAAAATTTGATTCGATCACCCCGCTGATCAGGGAAAGAATCTATGAGGAGGTGAACCGGCGGGTCATTCAAAGCATGCTGGATCACAATGATTTCTGGTATATGGGATATGGTGGAAGGGCGCCGAACAACTGGAATCCCTGGATCGTATCCAACTGGTTAACAGCGGTATTGCTCCTGGAAAATGACCAGGATCGCAGGATTGAGTCGGTCTGGAAAGCCATGGATGTTTTGGACCAGTACCTGAATCCGCACCCTGCTGACGGCGGTTGTGACGAGGGGCCCGGATATTGGGGAAGGGCTGGTGCCTCTCTTTTTGATTGCCTGTTTCTTTTGCACGATGCAACTGAAGGGGAACTGGATGTATTTGAAGAACCCTTGATCAGGAATATAGGAAGTTATATTTACAAGGTGCATATTGATGCGAACTGGTTTGTGAATTTTGCCGACGGCAGTGCGATCAATCATCATGATCCGGGCGTTCTATTCCGAATAGGTAAAGCCATAGAAGACCGTGCAATGATGGCCATGGCGACTGAACAGTTTCGCCAGTCATACACCCCAGGAAATGTTCCTTCCGGCAGATCACCGTTTGGACTCAGGGTCATCCCGAGTCTGATGAACAGAGAAGAGATCGTGTCCTTCGATGCGACCTACCGGCCCCAGGTCAATTATATTTTCCCGGATCTTGAGGTGGTCGTCTCCCGAGAGCAAAGGGACAACGATGGATTATTATTCGCAATAAAAGGTGGGTTCAACAATGAGAGTCATAATCATAATGATGCGGGTAATTTCGTGGTCTATTACGACGGGTTGCCCGTGTTTATTGATGTTGGTGTTGGCACCTATACACGAAAAACCTTCAGTGACGAACGGTACGACATCTGGACCATGCAGTCGCAATATCATAATCTCCCGACGCTGAACGGAGAAATGCAGCAGGATGGAGATGCGTTCGGGGCGCATGGTTTTGATTTTACGGTTACAGACAGGAACACCACTGTCTCAATGGATATTTCTGATGCCTATCCAGCTTACGCATATACAGAATACTGGAACCGGAATCTGGAACTGGACCGAAGATCAGGCGAGATCATGCTTTCTGACGAGTGGTCCCAGACCAGGCAGCTTGCGCGGAATGAATGGCATTTTATAACGGCATTCGAACCTGAGGTTGTTAAAAAAGGACTGGTCAGGGTATCAAACGGGGAAAAGGACCTCGAATTGAAATTCTCCAGGCATTTCAGGACCGAAATAGAAAAATTGGCGATCAGTGATCAGCGGCTTGAAAAGGTCTGGGGAGATACACTCTGGCGGATCACACTTACCCCGGGAAGAAACAGATTAAAAGGAAGAGAACGTTTTACTATTTCACCAGAATGAAACCTTCATCATGGAGCAATTTAATTTGGCTTTGCCGAGCTAAAGGTTCAGAGGAAACAAGCACAAAAGAACATGAACCGAAATCGCCCTGGCGATGAGCTCAGCGAAGCTAATATATTATACGTAACGTAAGGAGTTTTGATGAAGGTTACTCATAGCATAATGATTTTTAGCGGTATTGACTCCGTCGAGCTCCACTGCGTTCCGGTTCGTGAGCTCACTGCGTTCGGTTCGCCGAGCACCTTTTAATTAGAAAAATACTGCGAGGCAACTGGTCACCTTGACTAAAAACGTAGTTTATAACATATTGTATCATAAGAGTTTAATTAAGATATATACTAATGAATACTGAAGAATCATCCCGGTTAATGCGGTTGTATATCCTGAAAAAGAAAGCCTGAATCCGTGTAATGACGTCGGTTGTTAATAATTATGATTCAGACAGGGTCTGCAGAATATCATGAAATACATTCAATATCAAATGAATAGGATACATGTATTAATAAAAAGTGTAAGTATATTTCTAAACGTTCATGAAAAAACTCGCATTTTATCAGTATTTTCATCTCACTAGTCTGTTGCAGATCACAGAGGTGAACTGGATGATTTTATACTATTAACAATGAAAATTATGAAGTTAAGTTGGATTACACTGATGTTGCTGCTGGCCGTAAGCTGCGATTACACGCAAGATAAAGTATTTATTGAGGCCGAGGCATTTGAGGATTATGGCGGATGGGTAAATGATGCACAATTCATCGACCAGATGGGTTCGCCCTACCTCATGGCACATGGACTTGGTGTTCCGGTCGAAGACGCAGTTACCAGTTTCGAGATCAGGGAGTCCGGAACCTACCATGTATCAGTGCGCACCTTCAATTGGGTAGCTCCGCATGGCGGGTCCCCTGCCCCGGGAATATTCAGGATAAGTGTTGATGACCTGAAACTGGACACTGTTTTTGGAAAAAGTCCGGAACAATGGGGCTGGGCGAAGGGAGGAACTATTGACCTGGAAGCAGGCAATCATGAAATCAGGCTGCATGATCTCACCGGGTTCAACGGGCGGGTGGATGCAATATTTCTATCCAAAGAAGAATATGCAAATCTTCCCAGTCAGGCATATAAGCTATTCCGTCTGCGCACGCGCTCAGGTGCGATCCCGGAAGAAGTCACAGATGAAGGCAACTACGACCTCGTTGTTATTGGAGGAGGGATTGCAGGGATCAGCGCAGCGGTATCGGCTGCACGACTCGGGCTCAATACGGCGCTGATCCAAAACAGGCCTATACTGGGAGGGAACAACAGTTCAGAAGTAAGGGTGCACCTGGTGGGCA
>CAZPTO010000378.1:0-3956 GCA_964589155.1 uncultured Bacteroidaceae bacterium
GGGGAGACTTGGGGAGGGGGAGACTTGGGGAGGATAGTTTCATAAACGAGATGTGGACGGTTTATCACATTAACGAATAAAAATGTGATGAAAAGAATCAAATCTCACAAAGACCTAGAGGTATTCTCATTATCCTATAAATTGGCAATGGAAATCTACAATATTTCCAAAAAATTTCCGATTGAGGAGCGATATTCCATGACCGATCAGATCAGGCGAAGTTCACGCTCTGTTTCAGCAAATTTGGCCGAATCCTTTCGAAAAAGAAGATATGCAAAGGCTTTTATAGCAAAGCTTAGTGACGCAGAAAGCGAAGCCGCTGAAACCCAAGTATGGCTTGATTTTGCATACGATTCAGGTCACCTCTCCTCTCAATTTTATAAAAGGCTCTTCGACGATTATAACCGTCTGATTGGAAAGATTGTAACAATGATAAATCAACCTAACAATTGGATAATATAACCTTTAACCCTTATAGGGATTTTTTGTTTACCCATCAGAAATACTCCTGGAGGCGAAAGTAAGCTATGCCACTCTCCAAGTCTCCCACTCTCCCACTCCCCAAGTCCCCCTCTCCCCTTCACCTTCTGCTACTCATAATGCAAGGCCATCGCCGGATCCATTCTTGCGCTTTTCAGGGCAGTAAGGGAAACCGTAATCAGGGCAATGACCATGGCCAGCAGTGCCGCCAGCAGGTAAAGAAACGGTTGGAAACCGATATTATATGGAAAGCCGTTCAGCCAGTCGTTGGTCATATACCATGCCAGCGGCCAGGCAATGAGGATGGCTAGGATCAGTGAAAGCAGGATATTCCTTGCCATCAGTCCCAGGATGCTGCCTTCGGTGGCACCCATGACTTTCCTGATGCCGATCTCCCTGGTACGTTTTTGTGTATTGTAGAGTGTCATGCCAAACAAACCCAGGCTGGCGATGAATACAGAAAGAATCGAAAAGATCAGTGTAATGATCCCTGTACGGCGCTCTTCTGCATAAAATTCCCTGTAGAACTCATCAAGAAAGATATATTGAAAAGGCTGTTTCTCTGTAAAGTCATTCCAGGTTTTCTCCATGTGCTCCAGCGCCAGGCGGTTGTGTTCCTCACCAGGTTTGGTCCTGATATTCAGATACCCTACCCAGTCCCAGTCATTCCGCTTCAGGAATACGATCATCGGGGCAATCTCAGATTTTACCGAACTGTAATGTACATCTTTCATTACGCCAATGACCCGCAATTCCATAAAATCACCATTTTCACCCTGGGGCCACTGGACATGGGTATTCAGGGGATCCTCGATCATGAATTTACGAACAGCGGCCTCGTTGATCAGGCAGGCGGTTGAATCACTTCCGAACTCCTTCGATAAGAACCTGCTTTCGGGTGTTGCCAGTTCCAGCTGGTACGCCTTGAGAAAGTCATAATCGGTCCAGAAGGTGTTGAACAGGAAGGACTCCGTATCCTCCTTTTCCTTGATCTTATAACCGTTGTTGTTATTGGGCGCTCCTAAAAATGCTGTTGAATTGGATACCGCTTCAATGCTCGAATGCTTCAGCAATTCAGCCTTAAAGGTTTCTATCTTGTCATTGCCAAGCGGATAGACCCGGTCCATGATGATCATGTCCTCCTGGTTAAATCCGATGTCCTTATTCATCATATACCGGAATTGCCAGAAGATCACCAGTGTTCCCACGACAATGACCACAGAAATAGTAAATTGAAGGATCACAAGAGCCGACCGCAGTCTTCCTGTCCCGTTGCTGGTGGTCGCCTTTCCCTTTAACGCCTGGATGGGTTTGAAGGATGCCAGCACGAAAGCCGGGTAGATACCACTTAAGGTGCCCAGCAGGATCGTCAGGAAGAGGATCGTGGGGAACATATACCACTTAAAAATATCCGCAACCTGTAGTGTCAAACCGGTAATATTATTGAATTGCGGAAGCAGCAGGATGACGAATACGAGTGCAACAATCATAGAAATAACACTCAAAAAAATGCTTTCGGCCAGGAATTGCCTGATCAGTTCTTTCCGGCTGGAGCCCACCACTTTTCTCAAACTCACCTCCTTTGCACGACTGATCGAGCGCGCCGTGGAAAGGTTCATGAAGTTGATGGAGGCCACAATGAGAATGAAAAAAGCGATCACCCCGAATATGTAAAGGTAGGTTTTGTTTCCTATGGGCCTGTAAATATTGTCCCTGGGCAGAGAAATTTCCGGATTAAGGTGAATATCATATAAATGCTGTAGTTTCAGACCGTATTTATCCCCGGAAGCTTCGAACTCCTCCACTGTAATCCCCATAAATTGCTCCAGCATCGGTCGGATATGGTTAAGCAGCGAGGCGTTGATCTTGTCCTCGGTCACCTGGGGATCGGCATGCTCATCAAGGACATAATAGGTAAACATGTTGTTGTTGAAGAAACTTGGATTTCGACTGCTTTCCCTGGTGCAATAGGAGATAATGAAATCGTAGAAAAAATGGGAATGTTTCGGGGCAGCCTTTACAATGCCGGTGACCGTATATATATTTTCATCGTCGTCGACGTAAATAGCCTTCCCCATGGGATTTTGCCCCTTGAAATAACGTGCTGCTTTTTCTTCCGTGAGGAGAATCGAATGCGGCTCTTTGAGACAGGTTTCCGGATCCCCTTCCACCAGCTCAATGGAGAACACATCAAAAAAAGTGGAATCTGCAAACAATATATGATCCTCGAGCTGTTTCTCTGCCGGATCCGTCCACACAAGGTCATTTCCGCTGGCATCGAACCTGCAAAACTTGATGATCTCGGGCACATCCTCATAAAAAGTCGGACCAAATGCGGGACTGTTCCAGGCGCCCCTGAGCTCTTCACCACCAATCCTTCCTTCCAGGTACAGCCGGTACATCTGTTGCCCCTGGGCATGAAACCGGTCGTAATTGACTTCGTTGATAATATACAGGATAATAAAGATGGAACTTGCCAGCCCAATGGCGAGTCCGGAAATATTGATCAGGTTAAATGCTTTATTCCTCCGGAGATTACGGATGGCGACTTTGATAAAACTTTTAAACATAGCAGGTATTGGATTAATTTTACTGTGTTTAGTTTTTACACAGATTATGCCACAGATATTATCTGTTTGACTTTCTGCTGTTTAAAAAGTTACAGGAAAAATCGAATTAGTCCGGAAAAGTGCAGTAGGTGTACGTAATCGGACACTCCATGCGGTTGCAGGCACCTGGAATCAACATCAATCAGGCAAGCAATGCTGGTAAGTATGTATTGTTTAGAATCCCTGGAAAGGTGCAGATCGGGGCAACGAGAAGCGTAACGAAAGCCCACGAGAAAGATCAGGACACCATACGCTTGTCCTCCGGAACAAGTCGACTTCAGTTAGGTTGCACAAAACTGATCAGAAAGGTCCACCGGCCGTGACCGTATCTGCTCCCAGTGCAGCACCCGGCATCTCTCCGCGAATCCCGTGCTGGTCAGTTTCTATGTAGGCATCGGCCTTCCTGAGGTACCAGTCCCTGGTAGGCTGTTCCGGTTCAGTATCTGCCGTTGCTGACTGCCACTCATCCAGTAGTCTGCGCATGCGTGTCAGGACTTCCTGAACTGCAGGCTCACCGGCAAGATTCACCAGCTGATCCGGATCTTCAGACACCATGTATAGTTCTTCCGTGGGCCGGGGGACAAGCAATACGTCCACCATGGCTGTATCAGCGCTGCCGGTTGAATCAAGGAAATGAACAATATCCTTCATTGAAGGTGAGATCACCGCATCAGCAGGTCCCTGGTTGGCAAGTTGGGGCCGGCCGTTATAGATATACATATAATCCTCTGTCCTGACCATTCGTTCGTAGGCTTCATAATCGTGCCAGTTGTGCTCTGCAAAAAGCACATTCCTGAACGTATCCTGCGCTTCTTCGTCCCGGATCAGATGATTGAAGCTCCTGCCCTCGACATACGGGTCGGACTC
>CAZPTO010000379.1:0-3952 GCA_964589155.1 uncultured Bacteroidaceae bacterium
CGGTTATGGCAATGTCGGCCTGTTTGAAGTCGGCCAGGTTTTTGCCGGTTCCGGGAGACTCAACTTCCCTGCTCTATCCGAATATCCGACAGATTACTGTGATGAAGAATGGATTGATTTGCCTTGCTTCATTGGATGGATTCAGCATCATGGATCCGGGTTCAGAGACCTTCAGGAATTTTGTGATTACGCGATCTGATGATGCCGTAAGCAGCGCAAGCGTAGAAATATGGGGTTGTTATGCCGATACGGACCAAAACCTTGTGCTTGAGACTGATAATGGACATTACAAGTATTACTTTTCCGGGGATTCCATTGAATACCTGGGAAATCTGAAACTTATTTTGAGCAGGGAGCATTACCCGGACTTTTCAATTGACAAATCAGGTCGCTTTATCGTGAATGAAACTGATTCAATGAAGATCAAACAAATTAAACATCTCCTGGAGGATCCACACAGTGGAGATTTGCTGAATGCGGTGTACCACATCATTGCACGCCTGAAGGATGTCTACGGGAATTATTGGATTCGGACCTTAATGGGCCTGGGTATCTACAACAGCAATCTCAGGTTGCTATATTTCACGGCACACAATGAACCCTATAAAAGCACGCCTGAATATTGGTTTTCCAATTTCATGGTGCCTGACAGGCAAGGTTCGGTATGGTATTTTACAAGGGATGGCATTCAACAGGTAATGCGGAAAGAGAAACTTTTTAAGGTGCATGATCCGGACTCATGGGGACAGAGCTATTTTTTTGACCTGTTCGCCGACAGCAGGGATTCAGTCTGGGCAGCAGGATTAGATGGCCTTTATTTGTTCAACAGGAATCTGCAGCAATTTACCCTTCAATTTGGTGATGGTATGAACCGGGCCGGTCATCCCTATGAAACAACAGCCATTTACACTGACAGCAGGGATATATTATGGATCGGATCAACGCACAATGGATTGCTGAGATTGAATAATCACGACGATCCCGAAAATAAATTTATGAAGTATACCGAATCTTCCCCGGGTGACCGACCATCGCGGGAACTAATCTATATCCATAACCTGTTTGAAGACAGTGACAACAGGTTATGGATTGGCCTTGCGAACCAGATGGATTGTTATTATGATCTTAAGGAAAACAAGATCTTCAGGTTGGAACCAAATCCCGGGGCCGATGATCATATCGATGAATATACGATCGTCAGGCATGAACTATCAAATCGTGTGCTGCTGGCAATGGGCCTGGGTGCGGGTAACGGTTTGTTGTATAAGCTTGTTCCTCCTTTTATACAGATCTCAGATAATGCGGTCATGCCCTCAAATGTTATAAAGTGCAGTGGAATTGATGAATCAGGTCTGGCCGTTAACATCCCGGAGGTAAGGACATCACTGATTGATAGCAGTGGCAACCTCTGGCTGGGGACTGTTGACTTCGGAATAATGAAGATCGTGGGGATTGACAATGCGAAACCTTCCGATAATACATTCAGAATAACTACCTATACGACTGCTGATGGCCTGCCAAACAATAATATAAATCTGATATCAGAATACCGGAAAGGGCAGCTTTGGATTGGGACAGAAAATGGATTGGCTCATTTTAATACGCGTACAGGTATTTTTAAAAACTATTTCATGAGGCATGGACTGTCCAGCAATTTCATCAGGTCCAGGTCAGCCATTGTTTTGAAAAATGGGGAAATGATGGTCGGTACGCGTGATGGCATTGTCTCATTCTATCCCGATAGTCTGAAGTATGACAAGCTACCGGATCCTGTCAGAATCACCAGCATCAGTGTCAATAACCAGGAGTTGTCCCCATTAAACAATCCCTGGATGGACCAGTCGATCCTCTGGACAAATAAGATTGAGTTGCCATATGATCACAATAATATCTCTCTCAGCTTTGCATTGCTAAATTATATTGATCCGGAACTCAACCAGTACAGGTACAGGCTTCAGGGGCTGGAAAAAGATTGGATCTATACAGAGAAAAGGACGAGGGTAGACTATACAAACCTCGATCACGGGCGTTACCTTTTCAGGGTAATAGCAGCCGACAGCAAAGGTGTATGGAACGAGGAAGGGGCATCGCTGGCAATAACCATCCGTCCTCCCCCCTGGCAGACCTGGTATGCCTATTTCCTTTATGTATTGGTAGCTGCCGGTATCACACTAATAGTTATCCGCTACCTTCGGAACAGGTCAAAAATGCGGATGGCCATTGAAATTGAGCGGGTCAAAAAAGAGAAAGTCCTCGAAGTCGACCGCCTGAAGTCACGTTTTTTCATGAACATTTCCCACGAATTCCGCACACCATTGAGCCTGATCACCGGACCATTGGAAAGTGCACTTCATATCCCGGGGAAACAGGTTAAAATGGACCGTGGAGAGGCAGAAATGGTGGACCGGAATGCCAGGCGCCTGGGTACGCTTATCAATCAGCTGTTGGATATTTCAAAGCTGGAATCCGGCACCGATCGCATGAAAGTGGAGCATGGCAACCTTGGAGAATTTGTTCAGTCGGTATTCAGCAACTTCCTGTCCCTTGCTGAAAGCAGGAACATCCGTTATCATCTTACGCTCCCGGAAACTGGAATGTTGAGTTGGTTTGACAGGGATAAAATCGAGAAGATACTTGTCAACCTGATCAACAATGCTTTTAAATTCACGGATCCGGAGGGAAGTATCAATGTTGCGTTGCAATACCAAGCGGATCCGGCATCCGAAAACCTGTTCCTGGCAGTCCTGACCATTTCCGATTCCGGCAAGGGAATTCCACCGGAAAAAACGGAGCGGATCTTCGACCGGTTCTACCAGGCTGATCATTCTGACACACGTACACACGAGGGAACCGGTATAGGCCTTGCGCTGGTGAGGGAATTGGTGGATCTATACAGGGGCAGGATCTCCGTGGAAAGTGAATACGGCAGGGGAACTGCTTTCCGTGTGGAGCTACCTGTCTCGAAAGTACATTTTCAAGACGAGGAATGTATTGTACCCCTTGAAAGTACTTTGGGTAAAAGCTCCACGGCTGGAGGGGAAGGAGCAGGTACAGAAACAGATACAAAAACAGATACAGAAACAGATCCAGGGACAGGAGCAGGGACAGGCCCCGGTAAAGATACAGTGGCAGGTGCAGGACCAGGAACAAAACCAGGAGAAGGTATAGCACCAGTAACGGGTGCAGGGAGGGTGACAGAGGCAGGAGCAGGAGCCGGAATGAGAAAAGCTGACGGGACTGTGGACCCCCCAGCCGATGCGAATACCGGGGCATCAGCAGCATCCCGCATCCTGGTCGTCGAAGACAACCCGGACCTGCGCACATATATATCCTCGCTGCTGGAAGAAGAGAATCATGTTATTACCGCGGAAAATGGAAAAGCCGGATTGGAACTGGCACGTAGCCATTTGCCTGACCTGGTGATCAGTGACCTGATGATGCCGGTGATGAGTGGGACAGAGATGACAGCAAAGATCAAGCAGGATACCGCTACGAACCATATTCCCGTGATCATGCTTACTGCGAAAGCAGATAAGGAGAGCAAGCTGGAGGGACTGGAACTGGGTGCAGACGATTACCTGATCAAACCTTTTGATAAGGAAGAACTCCAGGTGCGCGCCAGGAACCTGATCCGGCAGCGTGCAAAGCTGAGGGAAAAATTTGCACAGGATTTTCTCCTGGCGAGCGAAACGGAGGAAGGTGCTTTTCACTTTCACGCGCTGAAAGGTATCCTTGACATCATTCACCAGCACCTGGATGATGTGAATTTCAATATGAATGCATTTGGCAGGGAGTTGCACATGACCCGGTCCCAGCTGTTTCGTAAAATCCGTTCAGTCACCAATACAACTCCGAATGAACTGGTGCGAATCGTACGTATGAGACGTGCCGCACGACTGCTGCGTTCCACCGACCTGAACGTGACCCAGGTGATGTACGAGGTGGGGATGAA
>CAZPTO010000380.1:0-3947 GCA_964589155.1 uncultured Bacteroidaceae bacterium
CTGACTGCATCCTCCACGATGAGGCAACTACGCGGATCCACACCCAATTTGTCTGCAGCCTTGAGGAAGATATCCGGTGCAGGCTTTTTATGTTCGATCTCTAACCCGTTGACCGTTGCATCGAATGTCTCAACCGGGATGTCGAGCTCTTGCAGATTGATTACCATTTTAATATGATCCGCACTTGTTGCCACTGCAATTTTGAGTCCTTTTGTTTTGCATTTATGAATAAAATTCCGAACCCCTGGCAATGGATCTATGTTGTTCTTCACCAGTCTTTCATAGATCTCATAGGTGCGGGCTTTGTCCTGTTCCGGATTGAAAGGGATATTGTGTTTTTCGGCCACTCCCCCAAGATACCGTTCTTCCCCCATCCCGGTAAATTCAAGAAAATCATCCGGATCTACTTCATATCCTTTTTCCCTGAACATCAACACCCCTGCTTCATTGATGAATCGCTCTGATTCAACGAGCACTCCGTCCATGTCAAATAGTACTGCCTTTAAATTCATAAATGTTTCTTTGGTTTTAGCGACATTGCGATCTACATAAGCTCATGGACACCCTTCAGCACATAATGCGGCTGGTAGGCAAATTCCTTCATTACTTTCTCGTCCGTAATGCCTGAAAGTACCAGGCAGGTATCAATTTCAGCTTCAATTCCAGCAACGATATCTGTATCCATCCGGTCCCCGATAATGATGCTGTCTTCCCTTCTTACGCCGAGCTTTCGAAGTGCGATCCGCATCATCAGTGGATTAGGTTTTCCCACGAAATAAGCCTGTTTACCGGTGGCTAGCTCAATAGGGGAGATCAGTGCCTTGGTGGCAGGAGCAATGCCATTTTCAATGGGGCCGGAAATATCCGGGTTGGTACCGATCAGTTTTGCACCCCTGCTCACCAGGTTGACTGCTTTTTCAATGTGTTCATAGCCGTAAGAACGCGACTCTCCCATCACAACATAGTCCGGATCGATGTTGTTGCTTGAATATCCGACATTATATATGGCATTAATAAGACCAGCTTCACCAATAATATATGCGCTGCCGTCGGGTTTCTGACTCTGCAGGAAGGCCGCAGTAGCAAGTGCACTGGTATAAAAATGGTCCGTTCCCACATCGATTCCCATCCGCGCCAGCTTACTTTGAAGCTCTTTGATCGTGCGTTCACTTGAATTGGTAAGAAATACAAATTTTTTGTTTTCCTTTTTCAGCCATTCGACAAACTCAGGAACACCATCCAGGACCTTGTTGCCATGGTAAATGACACCATCCATGTCACAGATAAATCCGGTCTTGCTTTTTATTTTTTCAATGATCTCCTCCAGGTTCATAATGTATACTTTTATCTTGTTTTCGGTAGAGCGGAATGTCTCATGATCCGGCAAAGGATCAAATTTACAATGTTCCATGAGTATTTTCATATGATCTTCCCGAAACTTATGCTAAAATATGCCGTTTTACTGACAGTTTTTCCCTTTTTCACCTGTCGCGCTGAAAAAGCAATCCCGAATGCATCCATCAGGATCAGATCGTTGTTTCCCTGCTGAACACCTGGGCGATGAGCGACCGGCCTGCTTTACCTGAACGACAGGAAGTAAAAAATTTATGTAATTCTATCGCTAAAAAAATTTAGTCACTATCTTCGTACATTAGAAGTGATACCGGTATTGCACCTTTTGCGACGCTTTAATACCTTCAGGAATCTACGTCCGGTATTTGCGTCGGTATGTTGCAATACAGCGGACCATGAGGGGATTGTTATTTTAAACGAGCAGATGATATGCCTAAACATCATTTTATAGCATTTGATTTTGGAGCGGAAAGCGGAAGGGCTATACTTGGTACGTTGCTGAACCGGGAGCGCTTGGAAATAAAGGAGATACACCGTTTTTCTACCGGGCCAATTTCCATCAATAAGCACTATTACTGGAACGTGTTCCGGTTTTTTGAGGAGGTGAACAAGGCCCTGCACCGGTGTGTGGTCGACAACAATATCATTCCTGAAAGTATTGGTGTGGATACCTGGGGTGTTGATTTTGGACTGATAGGAAAGGATGGATCCATCCTGAGAACTCCATACAGCTACAGGGATCCTATGACAGAAACTTCCATGACCGCATTCCTGGAGCGAATGGGAAGAGAAGAGATCTATGAAAAGACAGGGATCGGACTGCATAAGTTCAATACGATCTACCAGCTCTATGCAATGATCATGGCAAATGATCCGATATTGGCCATTGCCGATAAATTGCTCTTTATGCCCGATTTAATGAATTACCTGCTCACAGGAGAAGCAAAGTCTGAATTTACAATTGCCACCACTTCTCAATTATTCAACCCGACCACAATGGACTGGGATGAGGATATCATCCGCAAACTTGGCATCGAGCGGTCATTGCTGCAAGAGGTGGTCAAGCCGGGAACAGAGATCGGTTTACTCAATCAGAATATCAGCCGGGCCATTGATGTGGAAGGGATAAAAGTAATTGCAGTTGCTTCGCATGATACGGCCTCAGCCATTGTATCTGTGCCTGCCGAGGCAGAAAACTGGATCTATCTCAGTTCCGGAACCTGGTCATTGATGGGAGTGGAAAACAAAGAGCCAATCATAGACCAGCGGTCCAGGCTCTATAATTTTACCAATGAAGGCGGGACGGAAGGAACATTCAGGTTCCTGAAAAACATCATGGGTCTCTGGCTCCTCCAGGAATGTAAGCATTCATGGGAGAAATCCCAGGGAAAATTGTCTTACGAGGAGATCGTGGAAATGGCAGAGAATTCACCTGCTTTTGCTGCCATGATCGATCCTGATTATGCAGGTTTTTATAATCCCCTGGACATGCCTGCTGCTATCGATACTTTCTGCCGCCAGTCAGGACAGGTCTCTCCAAAAGGCATCGGTCCTACCGCGAGAACCGTGCTCGAGGGGTTGGCATTGAAATATAAGATGGTCCTGGATCAGTTGCAACTTGTTACCGGCAGGGAATACGGGGTGATTCACGTTATTGGAGGAGGTGTGCGTAATGAACTGCTTTGCCAGTTTACAGCGAATGCCACCGGGAAGAGAGTTGTCACGGGACCCGCAGAAGCAACAGGGACCGGTAACTTGTTGATGCAGGCCATTGGCCTGGGATATCTGCGTGATATTGAACATGCCCGCCAGGTGGTGAAAAATTCTTTCGAACTGAAGCACTTTGAACCCATGGATACCGGGGATTGGGAAAATGCCTACAAGCGGTTCCTGACGATCGCAAAACAGAATTAATCCGGGACATCAGAGTTCATTCCATCCAAATGGATGATCCACACTTTCAATTACATCAGGATAGGTAATGCCTGTTATCTTCCTGATCTCATCCATCTGCTCCAGTAACATAATGCTGAAACTGAAGGGCATAACATCGCTTTCCGTTTTCCCTTCATTCAGGCAACTGATGACCTCCATGGCTTCATATTCATACCCATTGATAATGGGTGGAAATGGCAGGATATTGTCTTCTTTACCATTCACCCGCACATTAATGTCCACAGGGGTGAACCACCAGGCGCCCAGTTCAATAGATCCATTTGTACCCGAGATACTCGCAGTTACGGGTGTGTTGGCCTGCGTGGTGGTGTTCAGATTACTCAATGTACCTGATTTACTTTGTGTAATAATTGAGGTAGTAAGGTCTATCTTATTTTCATTCAAGACAGCATGTGCTTTCACAACCCTCGGCTTCCCGAAGAGGTATAACGACAGGAAAAGCGGATAGATGCCTAAATCGAGCAAAGCGCCTCCTGCAAGCAATGGATTATAGATCCGGTGTTCCACATCATATGGAAAATGAATACCAAAATTTACATCCATGACTATCGATTTGCCAATTACATCGCTATCAACCAATTCCTTCGTCTTGATGATCCCGGGAAGGAACTTTGACCATAAGGCTTCCATCATGAACA
>CAZPTO010000381.1:0-3938 GCA_964589155.1 uncultured Bacteroidaceae bacterium
TATTTCAGGTGAAAAAATTGGAACTTTAGTTAAAATTTAAATAATTTAGGGACCGATTAAACCTTTCGCTATGAATGAAGAAGTTCAAATGGTCTATGAAATGACCCAGGAAAAAATGGACAAGGCACTTGAGCACCTTGACTCCGAACTGAGCCGGATCCGGGCAGGTAAAGCCAACATCCATATTCTTGATGGGATCATGGTGGATTATTACGGGGCCATGACACCACTTAACCAAGTGTCCAATATTAGTACCCCGGATGCAAAAACTATTGCTATTCAGCCCTGGGAGAAAAAAATGATCGACCCCATTGAGAAAGCCATCCAGCAGGCAAATATCGGTATTAACCCGATCAATAACGGTGAATTGATCCGCCTGATCATCCCGCCACTGACAGAAGAACGAAGGGAGGCACTGGTAAAACAGGTAAAAAATGAAGGCGAAAACGCGCGGGTCAGCATCAGGAACAGTCGTCGTGAGGCAAATGAGGAATACAAACAGATGCAGAAACAGGGGCTTGCCGAAGACGATGCCAAACGGGCCGAAGATAATATCCAGGAGCTCACGAACGAATACGCTGAAAAGATCGATAAGATCGTCGAAGCGAAAGAAGAGGATATTATGACCATTTAATCATCACCCGGAAAGATAACACGGACCGCAATCGAGCCAGGAGGATCCGGCTGCATTGCGGTCTTTTTTTGGAAGACAATGGTACGCAAATACTGGATAGAATTCATCATCGTGCTGGTGATCCATGCCGGGTTCATGGTCTACCAGTTGTATGCGCAGCATTACCTGCTGGATGACTCCAAAGAATATATCAGAACCGCCGACAATCTGCTCCGGGAAGGGATTCTATACAACGGCGATCTCAGCGAGCATATTCAACCGGAATTATATACCAAACGCCCTCCGGGATATCCTTTGCTTCTCATGATTGCCCGGCTGTTCACCCAGAGCATGATTCCGGTAATTGTGCTGCAGCTGGTTTTGTCCCTGGCATCATTCATTGCAATGCTGAAGATTTTTAAGCCTGAAGGGTACGCCAGGATCCTGTTGACAGTATTTATCATTTTTTTTCCGGCCCAATTCATTTATACCAACCTGGTCATGGCAGAGATCCTGTTCCAGTTTGTGCTTATGATGGCAGCCCTCAGCCTCTGGCGCTATATAAAAACGGAACGGATCAGTGTGCTCTGGACCTATCAGCTGATGCTCATACTTGGCATTCTTGTCAAACCGGTACTTTATCCTTTTATCATTCTGAATATTATTCTGTTCCTGGTGCTTTATTACCGTTACAGGCAACGCCTGGTGATCATCTCCAGCCTGATCCCGCTGATCTTCGTGATCATTTTCGCAAGTATTAATCAGCAGCGAACCGGGTATTTCCATATTTCCAGCGTTCAGCAGGTCAAACTGGTAGACCACAACCTCTATTTTTTTCTGTTGGACCAGCAGGGAGAAGAGAAGTCAGAAGAGATTACAACGGAAATCAAAGCCACTTGCAGCAGGGAAAAAGATCTCAGCAACAGGTCTGCATGTCTGACTGAAGCGGTAACCAGTATTGTTAAGGATAACATTACCAGTTATGGATGGTTCCACCTGAAAGGAATGGGCAGGTTCTTTATTGATCCGGGGAGACTTGAGCTGTACCGGTTTTTCGGAATTGAAAAATCCGTGGGAAATGGATTCCTCTATCGTACTAAAAAAAGCGGGGTGAAAGACGCCTGGGAATATCTACAAATGCAGAATGGCGGGATGATCATGCTGCTCCTGTCCATCGCTTTCATTAACCTGGTCAGGTTTACCGGCTTCCTGTTTTTCCTGTTCAACAGGAAGGTCGATCCGGCATTCCGGCTGTTCCTGTTCCTGCTTATTGGATACATTGCTTTTGCAACCAGTCCGCTGGGAGCTTCCAGGTTCATGCTGCCAGTGGTCCTGCTCCTGACAGGCGCCGCTGCATACCAGTACGGATCCTGGCTCAACAAACTATTCAGAAAAAAAGCTTCCTCCGTCTGAAAATCATACCACTATCTAGAAAGCAGACCATTTTCAACCATGCTTGACAATACCATGAAACTTTACAGGAATGGGGTACCTGCAAAAAAATATACTTATTGAAGGTCCAATATCCTGTAAAGCTCATCCAGGTCAGGTGAAAGGATAATCTCAGTCCTCCTGTTCCTGGCCCTGGCCTCAGGTGTGTCTGCGAGATCAACGGGAAGATACTCTCCCCTGCCGGCAACGGTGATACGTTTTGGATCAATGCTTTTGGCATCCAGCAGGATTCTGACAATGGAAGTGGCCCGCAGGACACTCAAATCCCAGTTGTCCTTGATTGATGATCCTTTTCTGAAAGGCACATCATCCGTATGTCCTTCGATCATGATGTCAATATCCGGGTTTTGGGCCAATACAACAGCAAGTTGTCGCAGCGCACGCTGTCCTTCCGAATCCACCACAGTGCTTCCGGAACTGAACAGCAACTTGTTCTGAAGCGACACATAGACTTTTCCGTTCTTCTGTGTCACGGTGAGCCCCTGGCCCTCAAACCCAAGCAAAGCATCTGCAACAGTCTGACGAAGTTCATTCATCAACTGGTCCTTCCTGTTCAGCATTTCCTCCAGCTCCATCAAGCGGGCATTCCGTGCTTCGAGCTCAGCCCGCAATTGGGTAACCGACTGGCGTTGCTCGGAGACATTTCCCTGTAGCTCTTCCAGGGTCTTTTGCTTCCTGGCAAGGTCCTCCTGTGCACTTTGCAGTTCATTCAGTAAACGCCTGGTTTCCCTGGCATTCCCACGCAGCAGGGCATCGTGTGTTTCCTGCAGGTCATTGTATTTTCGGGTGAGTGCATTGATTTCAGTGTTGGCTTTATCAATTTCCTTATACAACCGGATGCTGTCCTCAACGAACCGCTCCTTTTGTTCTTCCACCTGGTCGATCATCGCCTTCATCTCGCGGTTTTCGACAGTGAGTCGTTCATTTTCAGCAAATACTTCGTCACGGTCTTCCTGGATCGCATCTCTTTTTTTGTCCACCTCACGGAACTGGGTGGCTGGAACGCAGGACAAAGCTGCTGCAATCAACACGGCAAATATGGATATCTTTCTCATGGTATTCACTCTTCTTTTGATAATTCTGACTGCAAAAATAGTCGGTTTAATCCAATATTATAACGTAGCTTATCGTTGCAAATTACATAAAAAATCAGGTCACAATCCGTTGTTTTATCCGAATTGAAATGAAGATATTAACATCGCCAGAAATTCGTATCTTTGTGATCCAATTGGATATGTTGTATGGAACCAGGAAATGAGGTATTTCCATTGCTGAACAGGATAGACAGTCCCGCCGACATGAAGGGGCTGTCACCAGGCGAACTGGTACAACTCAGCGATGAGCTGAGGGACTATATCATTGAAATTGTCTCCTCCAATCCCGGGCACTTCGGGGCCAGCCTGGGTGTTGTCGAGCTCACCGTGGCACTGCATCATGTATTCAATACACCCCACGATAAGATCATATGGGATGTCGGCCACCAGGCCTACGGTCACAAAATCCTCACTGGCAGGAGGGATCAATTTCATACCAACAGGAAATACAGGGGAATAAGCGGCTTCCCCAAACCTTCGGAAAGCGATTACGATTCCTTTGGTGTTGGGCACTCGTCCACTTCCATTTCGGCTGCACTGGGCATGGCAGTTGCAAGGGATCAGCGGAAAAAGAACAACCAGATCATTGCAGTGATCGGCGATGGTTCCCTCTCCGGGGGAATGGCCTATGAAGCGCTGAACAATGCCGGGCATGAGAAAAAAGACATGCTGGTGATCCTCAACGACAATAACATTTCCATCGATCCCAGTGTGGGTGCAATGAAAGAGTACCTGCTGGACATCACCACTTCCCAGGCATACAACAAGGTAAAAAATGA
>CAZPTO010000382.1:0-3928 GCA_964589155.1 uncultured Bacteroidaceae bacterium
ATAGATCGTGTTGGGCATGCCGGGGTGGGAAAAAGATACTTTACCGCTGAGCGAATCCCATACAAGGTCACCGAGTGATATTCCGGCATGCGATGCGGTAATAAGTTCCAGTCCATAGTTTGATCTGAATTTCCTGATTTCCATGCGTTATTCTAATTTCTCTACAAATTACTAAGAAAATATCATATTTCAAACGGACTATTCTGTTGAAAGAGAAACAATACCCTTTAAAAATGGCACGTTATTGAAAATGATTTGTTTATTTTGTTGTCTCATTTTAAAAAAATGAACATCCTGGATATCATATTGGCGATCCCTTTGTTATGGGCTCTTTACAGGGGCTTCCGGAAGGGATTGATATATATGGTCGCCTCGTTGACTGCGCTGGTGCTGGGAATTTTGGGAGCAATGCGGTTTCACGAAGCCACAGGAAAGGTGCTCAGCAGCTGGTTCAATATCGATACAGACCACCTGAACCTGATCGCATTCGCCGTCACTTTCATCGGGATCGTGCTTGTGGTGCACCTGGCAGCATTTCTTGCAGACAAGTTGATTAAGGCAGTGGCGCTGAACCTGGTAAATCGCGCAGCCGGTATGATATTCGGATTATTGGTCACAGGTTTCGTGATCAGTATTATACTGATGCCGATTGATGCTGCCAACAGGAACAGGAATTTTATTAACCCCGATACAATCGAGGGATCGTTACTGTACCGGCCGCTGACGAAATTTGCACCTACAGTTTTTCCATACCTGAAGCGTGAAGAATTCAGGAAATATTTTCCCGGGGAAAGGGATGATGATGCGAATGTTGCCGGGGAGAAGGTGACATGAATTTAGAACATACTGAACAAAACATTTTAATAGATCTGGAGACCTAATGAATTTTGTTGAAGAGCTTACATGGAGGGGAATGATCCATGATATCATGCCGGGAACGGAAGCGTGTCTTGCAAAAGAGATGGTTTCAGCGTATGTAGGGATCGACCCCACTGCTGATTCATTGCATATCGGACACCTGGTGGGTGTGATGATGCTGAAACACCTGCAGCATGCGGGTCACAGGCCCATCGCATTGGTAGGAGGTGCCACAGGCATGATCGGTGATCCGAGCGGAAAATCACAGGAGCGGAATCTGCTTGATGAGCAGACATTGCGTCATAACCAGGAGTGTCTTAAAGCACAGATTGGAAAATTCCTGGATTTTGAAACCAATGCTCCCAACCGTGCGCTGATGGTGAACAACTATGACTGGATGAAGGAGTATTCTTTTCTTGACTTTATCAGGGATATCGGCAAGCATATCACGGTAAATTATATGATGGCCAAGGATTCTGTGAGGAAGCGTGTCGGATCTGAATCTGCTTCCGGAATGTCCTTTACAGAATTTACTTACCAGCTGGTCCAGGGATTCGATTACCTGCATCTCTATCGCGAATACAATTGCAAACTGCAGATGGGCGGATCCGATCAATGGGGAAATATCACGACGGGGACTGAGTTGATTCGCCGTAAAGAGGGAGGGGATGCATATGCCCTTACTTGTCCTCTGATAACCAAATCAGATGGAGGTAAATTTGGAAAGACAGAAGAGGGTAATGTCTGGCTGGACCCGGCACGTACATCGCCTTATAAATTTTACCAGTTCTGGCTGAACGTCTCTGACGAGGATGCGGAAAAGTACATTAAGATCTTCACGATGCTGACCAGGGAAGAGGTAGATGCCCTGACCAGGGAACATGGTAAGGCGCCCCACCGGAGGGTGTTGCAGAACAAACTTGCTGAAGAGGTCACAACCATGGTGCATTCTGAGGAAGACCTGAACATGGCGATCGAGGCGTCACAGATCCTGTTTGGCAAGGCCACCGAGGAGACCCTCGGCAGGATACCGGAGGATATGTTCCTTTCCGTGTTTGAAGGGGTGCCAAATTTCAATATATCACCCGAGCAAAGGGATGCTGATATCATGACACTGCTTACCGATGATGCTGCGGTATTCCAGTCCAAGGGTGAATTGAGAAGACTGGTCCAGGGAGGCGGGCTGAGCATCAACAAGAAAAAGATCACAAATCCCGATCACCATGTGGGAACAGGTGATTATATTAACGGCAGGTACCTGCTGGTGCAAAAAGGTAAGCGGAATTATTTTCTGATCACAGTGAATAGCAATTAATCTGAATACAATGAATAACAACACACAAAAGGGAGTTAATTTCAGTTCTGTAGATCTGCTGATCTACATGTGGAAGAAAAAGTGGATCCTGATTATCGTAACATTTCTGGCCGGGATCACATCGATCATCGTCTCACTACAGATCACAGAAAAATATGAATCGACCGTGATCATGTTCCCCACAACCGGGGCATCTATCTCCAAATCATTATTGTCAGCCAATTACACAGGAAGACAAAGTGTTTATGGTTTTGGTGAAGAAGAACAGGCAGAGCAGCTATTGCAGGTGCTTAGCTCCGAGCTGGTCCGGACGCGGATCATCGAAAAATATAACCTGATGGAGCATTACGAAATCGATCCGGATTCGAAATATCCATATACCCAGCTGGTCAACCAGTACAATGACAATATCAATTTCCGCAGAACGGAATTGATGTCGGTTGAGATCAGTGTAATGGATACTGATCCCCAAATTGCAGCCGATATTGCCAATAATATTTCCGACCTGATCGACACCGTGTACAATGATATGAAAAAAGCGCGGGCCGAAGCAGCTTTTGAGCTGGTGAGGAAGGAATATATGGAGTCACAGCGCGGTGTAGGTACCCTTCGGGATTCGCTCGAGACCGTTAGCCAGGACATGGCGGCTTCCCTGCGATCGGCCGGTGGATCTTCACTTGCTTATATTGCGCGGGCACTTGCAGCGCATGGTGGGACCTTCATTACACTGACCAATCACCTTGACCATGAAACCGGGCGACTGGCCGACCTGCGTCAGCGCTACCAGGAGGCCAGGGTGGAGTCTGAACAGGAATTGCCACATAAGTTCATTGTCGACAGGGCCTATGCTTCTGAGAAGAAGGCCTATCCGAAACGGTCGGTGATAGTGATGGTATCGACAGCAGCAGCCTTTCTGTTCACACTTATATTACTTGTGATCGTTGACAGTCTGAACGAGCGGACTGTAATGACCCGGGATGATTGATGCAGGTATTCAGCGGGCATATAAAATCACCATGGTGGCTTTGGGTTACTGCACTTGCCTTTGTACTGGTGAATGCAGTGTTTATTGCATTTGAGGTGTTTTATCTGCCCATTTTGCCCGTGGTACTGTTATTCATCCTGGTGGGATTTACCCGTATGGACATCCTTCTGCTATCTATTGTTTTCTTCGCTCCTCTATCTCTTCCGCTCAGTAATTTTGTAGAAGGGATCGGGGTTGACCTTTATCTTCCTACAGAGCCCCTGCTGGCCATGCTGCTGATCCTGTATATTTTACGTTACCTGGGCGGAATCAGAACAGACCTGAAGATACTGAGGCATCCTGTGACAATTGCGATCTATTTCCACATGGCGTGGATGGCTATTACGATCATCTCCAGCAGCGATCCCCTGGTGTCTGTCAAATTCTTTGTGTCCCGATTGTGGTTCATTGTTGGATTCTACCTGGTCGGTATAGAAATCTTCAGGAAGCGTGTCCTGATGAAACGATATGTCTGGATGTATGTCATGACTTTTTCCCTGGTAATTATCTATACGCTCATCAGACATTCTGAATACGGACTTGACAACCAGGTGATGGCACATAGCATGATGCAGCCTTTTTACAAGGACCATACCTCCTACGGAGCAATACTTGCGTTTCTTTTCCCGGTGCTGATCACATTCCTGGCTGTAACCCGGAAAAAGGATTTGAACTCGCGGTTCCTGATTGTGCTGCTGATCCTCTATTTCGGCTTTGCAATCCTCTTCTCC
>CAZPTO010000383.1:0-3927 GCA_964589155.1 uncultured Bacteroidaceae bacterium
CTCCGAATACTCATTTGCATCGATCTGTTCTGATAACCATACTGCTCCTCCTGCGGTGTTTGGACCCAGTTGATCTGGTGTGTCAAATGAAGTGAACCACAGGTTTGAATTGGACTGTCCTGGGCCTGCAATTCCCCCTTTTGCTTTTCGTTTATTCAGAAATTCTTTTTGTGCCGAATCATCACAGCCTAACACCAATTTTCCATTCCACCTGGCGAAATCTCCAATCACCTTTAAATAAGCTGATCGTGGTCTTATTCCCGATGAATTATTCAGAGTGAAATTCCCCGGAAAACGCCAGAACATGCCATGCATGGTCATCAGGTAGTCAGGTTCCTTTTCAGTACCACCATCACGTATCCTGGGCCATTCGGTATTCCACCCGTGCGCCCCATCGTAGGTGTGACTTGCTTTTGGCAATCGGTAAAAACTCCAACCGGATGCCGGACTGCGAACTCCGAGGAGGATGGATTTATGATCCCAACCGGTTGCCCAGATCGGATCTGTTTCCGGATGTTCATTTCCATAGATTCCGCCCGGTCCGGTAACTTCAACGAACTGGTTCCTCCTGATCAACTTCCAGGCATCACCATTCCACTCGTAAAGTGCACCGGATTCAACATCGAATTTTCTCATCGCTTCCCGGGACCTTTCGCCGTTGTTTGAATAAACCAAAACACCCTGTCCGGAATACAACCCCTTTCCATGTGCCCCTGCCAGTGATGCAAATTCGGGTGATGGCTTTTCAGGTCTGTTCTCAGAATGACCGCCTATGGGTTGATTTCTATCTTTATAAAGGGTTGTCACTTCCAGGGAATTCACTTCAACTTCGTAGAGCCCCTCTTCCATCGTTGCATAATAGATCTTATTCTCCGGGTCAGATAGGTGCCGCGCATTTCCGGTATGCCTTCCCGGCATGATGTTGTATGGGATTGATCGAACCACCCTGTCCTCCCCGATTGCATATGGGCCTATGAACAGTTGATTGCTTTCTCGATGGATCATGCGGTTTGCCGGGGTACCTCCTATACTTTCTTCCCTGGTAATTTTCTGCAGATCAGTAGTGATCTCATAGAGTTGATCCGAGGATCCGTTCGGAAAATGTGGACCATAGGTGATCACCCACAAACGATCCGCCCACGGGACAACGGCCCCGGTACCGCACTCACCTTCATTATTATAATATGCAAGGTGGGGGTAAATCCCGGAGATGTTAATCGGTTCCTTTCTAGCTGTATCGGAAGAACAACCGAAGGCTGAAATCAGAAAAAAGCAGGTGCCGGTAAGAATATGTTTCATCTTGAAGTGATTTTTTTGCCTGGTGTTTATAGTTTATGCCTGTACTGTTAATATGCAGATGCAAGTCGATTTTTCGATGATGACCTGGCCTTTAGAGATAAATTATAAATCCAACGATCAGCAACAATGAAAAGAGCAAATGAATCTGAACCGTCATTTTGGCTACTTTTTTCAGATGCTCGGGATTGCCATGGTGCTTCAGTATCTGGATCACGGTGGATGGAAAAATCAGCACATAGGGCAGCAATGCCACCAGGAGGACCCATGAGGAGCCTTCAAATGAGAAGGCCATCGCGACAATCAGCGTGATAATGATCAACTGGGCCAGCACATAGATCACCGCAGTGGGCAACGTACCCAGCCTCGAAGCAACACCATGCTTTCCTCCCTTTTGATCCGCATCCAGATCGATCAACTGGCCCACCAAAAGAATTGAGAGGGTACTTAATCCGGAAACGGGCATCAGCAATAAGAACTGGTGCGTGGGAAATACGCTCTGGCTGATGGCCGCAATGGCGATGGCCATCGGACCGAATGCAAACCACACTGAAAATTCACCCAGTCCGCGGTAGGCGAGCTTAATCGGAGCCGCAGTATAAAATTTACTGAAAAATGCAGATAGCAGGTAAAGTCCCCACAGGTAGATCCATAGTTCACGGTTGACGAAGAACATCAGTCCGATCGTTGAAAGCAGGGCGATGATCAGACCCGATCGCGCCAGCCAGTACATGCGCCTGTAGAGCTCCGGATTGTCGAGCAATACTCCCGACCCACCGCTAAACTCATTCCGGTGGACATTCACCTTGTCGGTCCCCTGCAGGGTGTCATAAATGTCATTGTACACATTGGTGGCGATATGCAGACCAAGCCCCGTGATCAATGCAAGCAGAAATGCCACGATGCCGAAACTCCCTGAGATCTTGACACTGAGCAATGTACCAGTTACAATGGGCACGAT
This sequence comes from uncultured Bacteroidaceae bacterium, assembly GCA_964589155.1. Taxonomy (GTDB): domain Bacteria; phylum Bacteroidota; class Bacteroidia; order Bacteroidales; genus M55B112. The sequence continues at coordinate 2,258 of CAZPTO010000383.1, forward strand.
GATGGAGGACAGGAACGGCGCCCTGATCATTTGAATAAGCGATGGGTCCTTTTTTTTCATGATATTTGTAGTCTGTAAGGTTTGTATTATGATCTCAAATATATGAATTATATCATTCTTCTTCTGTTCATCGCCTACATGACCCTGATCGTTTCCCTGGGATACTTCAGGCCGGAAGGCAAACGATCAAAATACCTCATAAGGAAAAGCGTTCACATGATCACTGGTCTGGCGATCTTTTATCTGACCTTCAAAGTTTCACGCCAAACACTTCTTTTTCTGTTCATTGCAGGCACCCTCTTTTCGTTCATCACCTTCTTTATAAAAAGATTCAATTATATCCATGTGACCGGAGAGGCGAGCTGGGGTACGCTTTTTTACCCCCTGGGAATCCTCACCTCTTTTTTGCTATTATACAACAAGCCCATCTATTATTTCCAGGTAGTATTGCTGTTCCTGGCCATCTCCGATACAGTAGCAAATATCGGGGGCTACCGTGTCCGTGGAAATCCTCAATTCTCCATTCTGGGTGAAAATAAAACCCTGTTTGGTACCATCGGTTTCGCATTGACAGCTTTTTTTATTGCGCTGCTTCTTTTACCTGCATCCGATACACGCACCGTATTTTACCTGGTACTTACAGTAGTTTGTGCCATCCATTTCGAGATCATTTCCTACAAAGGCTCAGACAATATTGCCATCCCGATTGGCACGGCGCTATTCTTCCTTGTAACACATGAGCAGCGCTTCAATGCAGCATGGATCACTTTTTTGATACTTGCAATGGTGCTGGTTTCTATACTGCTGTATCGGTCCAATATCCTCACAAAAAAAGGCGCCTTTGGAGCGTACCTGCTCGGAGTCTACCTGTTCGGTATCCTTGGCTTGAACTGGGGTATTCCCGTAGCCTTTTTCTTTGTCACCTCGGTGATCTTCACCAGGATCCGTGCATCGATTGACAGGAAGGTAGAGGATACGGGGCAAAGGAACATCTGGCAGGTGATTGCAAACATTTTTGGTGCGATCGTCTTTTCGGTCCTGTTCCTTATTTTCGCCCAGCCGATCTTTAAGATCCTTTTTATGACTGTTGTGGCTGCGGTCATCGCTGATACCTGGGCCAGTGAGATCGGTCCGCTGTTTCACAAAAAATGTTTTTCCATTGCTCATTGGCGCACCGCCACCTCAGGCGTTTCGGGCGGTATCTCCATCGCCGGCACCCTGGCCGCATTTTCAGGATCATTTCTTGTAGCATTACTGAGCTGGTCCGGATTACTCCAGGGAATAGATTTTCGCATGGTCATGATCATTGCGATGTCGGGATTCCTTGCTTCTTTTGTCGATACGATTCTTGGTGCATTTGTGGAGCCTCACCTGGAACAAATGAGCTACTTCACCAGGAAAAAGGGCGTTGCATCAATTTCCCCCAATGATGTGGTCAACCTGCTTGCCTCTTCAACTGCCCCGGCATTTTTTCTTCTATTGAGCACTTTCCTTTGATGGAAAGGATTTTTTTATCTGAAAACCTTGCTGCACAACTACTTCGCCCACCGGAAATCAGACGCCCGTCTGTAAATTAAATGAGAAAAAACGCATGGAAACAGTTACCTCTCTATTCTCTGAACCTTTGGTTTTATCCTGTTGTTAATAGATAACAACTTAATAAACAAGGA
>CAZPTO010000384.1:0-3914 GCA_964589155.1 uncultured Bacteroidaceae bacterium
GCTAAAATTTCATAAGAAGTGACAACCAGGCAATTATCCCGGCGCACCTCAGAAACTAATGTATTGTTTCTAACGATTGTCTAACAGTCTTAGCGCAAGTATTGTTTAAATTCTTCTACGGATGGGCCACAACTGGTCAGTAGAACTTTCGGTAATGCTGGTACCTGTCGAATATTTCCTGAATATAATTGACTGGTTCAGATCCCCGTACATATCCATACTTGATCATTGGCAGATTGTAGTTTTTGGGATGGCTCAATGCCAGGAGCATTTTTTCTACATGGTCATCCCAGGCATTGGTATCCAGGTCCTTTTCTTCAGCCAGGCGTTGTGCGTCCCGGACATGTTGATATCCGCAATTGTATGCAGCCATTGTAAATTTAATGCGGGTGACCGAATCCTCGATTTCTGAAAAACGATCATACAATGTTTTAAGATAACGTGTGCCACCCGCAATACTCTGTTGCGGATCAGTGACATCGTTGATACCTAACTCCCTGGCAGTTGCAGGCATTACCTGCATCAATCCCTTTGCACCTACCCAGGATTTCGCTTTCGGATCGAAACGGGATTCCTGGTAAATCTGTGAGGCCAGCAAGCGCCAGTCCCACCCTATTTTCTTTGCATGTTCGATGATGAGCTTATCATACGCGCTGATGTTTTTTTCGTTCAGACTGAAATATTCACTTTCAGCACGCTTTTTAAAGCTTCTTTGATTCTTAAAGTACTTGTTATAGATAACATAATAGTCAACTTTACTTCGTTCTAATTTGATCCATTTATTGATTGCGCTCAATAGATGTGGAGCATCTTTCCTGACCGCCCAGGCCACTCTTTGTGAAAAACTGATAGGAACCTCGATGTTCAGGACAGGATAATAGGAAGCATTAATTTTTGCCAGGTTATCATCCGCAACTGTATATTTGATTTCACCGTCAACAACCATTTTTATGATTTCGTCGGTGGACAGGTCACCGGGCAGCGTATCAATTACTATTTTTCCACCAATTTCATCAGACAGGTTGTTGATCCGGTCGATGTAGGAGGAATTTTCACGTACTGAAACCGTATCCCCAATGAGTTCAATGGCATCATGGATAAGCTGTTTTTGCGTGGCGGCCCAGGACATTTTCCTCCAGTTTTCCGGTTTCTTTTGTACCAGTACCTGTTTTACGAGGTATAAATAATTGGTAAAATCAACCTCTTCCCGACGGTCATTTGTGACGGTAATTCCATGGGCGATCAGATCCACCTCACCGCTGTTCAGCAGCTCGAACTGTTCACTCAGATCCCTTGAAATGACTATATCCAACTCAAGATCAAGGTTTTTGGCCAGCCGCTCCAACAGCTCATATTCAAACCCCAGGGGTTGTCCGCGATACAGGAAGTAACTGGTACTGCTGTATACTACCAATGCGCGCAGCACGCCATCCTCTTTGATTTCGGGTAAATCTCTTTCTGATATTTTACTGGCACTTTTTCCTTGTGAGGAAGCATTATCCTGGTTGCTGCTACATCCTAACATCAATAAAAATATGCCTGCAAGGAGGAAGCCTTTGATGTGTATTTTTCTCATATAGTTTGCATTTCTACGTGGCAGTAAAGCAATTCAAAATTGCAATTTTTCAGGCAAAAATGTATGCCCAAGTCTGAGCATCAGAACCGAAATATTATAGATTCATGACCTTTCTGCATCATTTTCAGGACGTTATGTAAATAAATGTGGGATTTGCCTCTCGGTATTACGTGATTAATTACGGGCAATATGCCATCAATTTTTAGTTGTAAAAAACTGGAAGCTACTGACTGACAATCTTTAATATAATCAGCCATCTCATCAGGGCTGACCTCAGTTACATTGGCATTGATAATTGTTACTTTTTCATTGTCATGTTCAATTCCTTCGGTATTTCTTTGGACTGTCGTCCATTATACTTATTTTCCGCTTGATCGTACTTCCCCCCAAGTACTAAAGCAGCTGATATTATCATGACATTTTTAATAATGTACTGTCCTTCCAGAGTAGGCAAAAAAATCTTTCCATTTTGGAAAGTGACTTCCGGCATGATCACCAGCGGCATAAATGTTCCCACCATTTGTAAAAGGAGCAGGGCTATTGCAATCTTAGTTGCTCTTGCAAAAAGAAATGCAACTCCAATCGCAACTTCCCACCAGCCGATCATATTGAGCCAGAATTCCGGTTTACCAACAGGCAACCATGCCACAGTAGCTTTTAATAAATCTTCGGCTGAGGAAAGTCCAAAAGGTTTTAAAATACCAAACCAGATAAAAATGATTCCAAATGAAATTCGAATTGCTGGAATACTCCATTCCCGCATCCATTTGGCTATTTTTTGATCAAGTGCTACAAATAATTTGTTCCATTTTTCTGTATATCTCTTCTTCATCAACTATCAATTCAAATCAAAAGTTAACATGATTTCTAAACTAACTTATCGCAGGAACCGCCATATTTTTTAGGACAGGTACCTCTCGCCAGATCATATTCCCTGTCATGCAGGTATGAAAACCAGCATATAACGGGCATTTTCGCTTTGGACCGAAATGTGGTCAAACGATTACGCCTCAAATATGTCCTGCTCCCTTAAAACAATCACCGAACAGGGCGAGTCTGTAATAATTTTCTCTGTTGTACTTCCGATTGCTTTTCGGTGTATCCCGGAGCGGCCTGCGCTTCCCATAATTAATAAGTTGGCATTAAAATCTTTCGCTTCGGCAATAATTTCCTCCGTTGGTTCTCCACTTCGTAATTTTATATTCCTCTGCACCTTGTTGAAATCAATATTTTTCAGAAAGGAATCCAGTAATTCCTGGTGTTCGTCCTTGAAATCATCTTTTCCCTCCTTAATGAATACCGATGTACTTTTTGGAGGCTCATAAACGCTCAACACCTGCAGCTCTGAATTAAATAAACTTGTCAGCGCAATCGCATTTTTCAGCGCTCTTTCAGAATGTTCAGAGAAATCGACCGGACATAATACCCGGTCAATTACTGCAGAAGATCCGGGTTTTACTTCCCAAACGGGAACCTCGGTTTTCCGGATCAGCTTTATATTGATTTTTCTTGCAGCATCCCTATCTCCTTCATCAGCAACAGCCATGATGACGAGGTTGAAAGCTCTTTCTTTCAGTGTTCGAATGGCTTCATCTAATTCATCACCCTTCACAAGAACTGGTTGGCCCGTGTTAATTTCAGCCTCCTGGAGTGCCTGGTTCACTTTATTTAAATCGTCACGATCGGAAGAAGTGACACCTTCCGGATTCGCATACAGCAGAGTAATTTCCGATTGTGTGGTTTTGGCAATTGTTTTGGCTGCTTCCAGCACCGATTCATCTGAATCGTCCCTGCAAAGTGATAATAATATTTTATGCGGCATATTTATTCCTGGTTGTTGGTTCTTGAAGGTTCAACAGAATAAAGTGTTTTTTTGTTTATTTCCTTTCCTGTTAATAATTCATCCTCACTAATTATTCAGAGCTTAAAGTTATCATCTTCTAATTAGTCTCACAATATTTCATCCCATTCAGGAACTTAATACAAAATTAACAGCCGGACGTTGAGGCAGCAGCAATATCTATATGAGGCCCGGATGCGCGCTAACAGTAAAATGTAATAAATTCCGGTTTCAACGGAAATCGGACCAATGATTTTATCATCATTGATCTTTGATGATTATCTTTGTGTTGATAGCAAGATTACAATGCGTGTCAACACCTGCAACTTTTATTTTTCTCCAGGTGTACACCCGGGTGATCAACTGTTATGATGAACCTCAAAAACATTTTAGTCCATGCGTAACCAGACCGGTTTGGGCGGAAGCTCCACTGACAAAGGTGATGATACAACCTATGATGTTGGAGTGGTATTGAGCGGCGGCACTGCCCGGGGATTC
>CAZPTO010000385.1:0-3912 GCA_964589155.1 uncultured Bacteroidaceae bacterium
CTTTTGCGCAGGGTTTTTCCTGCAGCAGAAGAGTCGCTGTCCCCGGCGTTCCACATCTGCTCGCCTACGCGTGACATCCATTCCATGGCCCATTTGTCGTGATTGCCAAGGATCATCACCAGGTCCTTTACCTGCAGCAGCAGCGCTGTACATTCCTTTACATGCGGACGGCGGTCCGCCACATCACCCATGCAGATCAACCGGTCCTTTTCACGATCGAAATCCGATCGTTCCATCACCTGCAACATGGCCTCATAGGCACCATGAATATCTCCGATTACCAGTGTCCTTCCCATAATGGGCGTCAAGGTACTAAATATGTCTGAAGTGTCTAGGGCATCAAGGTGTTATCCCGAATATTTAACGCCTTTTTAAACTTTTACTCGCTGTTTTACCTAAATTTCAAGGGGATGAAACGGGCCACCTGCTGCTTGTATGCTTTATATTCAGGATACTTGGAAGCTGAGATTTCCTCGCTGAAATTGCTGCTTCCCAGGAAGAGTAATACTAGCAGGATCGCCCCCATGATTGACCAGTTGAGCCATTGCCCGGTGGCTGCAACACTGAACAGGTAAAACACAATCCAGATGGCCTGCTCTGAGGCATAGTTGGGATGCCTGACCAATCCCCACAGCCCGCTATCCACAAATCCCTTGCGGTATTTCTCAGGCAGTGCAACTCCCTCATCCAACAGCCTGGTCTTCTCTTTGTGAAAGTTCCATTGTTGCTGATCTGCAATGGTCTCCGTGATCACAAAAAAGAGGAACAGTCCGGCGATCAGCCCGTCAAACCAGCCCAGGGGCGTACCATTCATGCTTTTCAGCGCGGGAAGTGTGAACAGCAGGATCAGTCCCATCTGGTAAAAGGAGATAAACACCAGGTTGAACAATTGCCATTTCCATTTGGCTGAAAACTCCGGTTTTGACCTGAGCACGGCCCACCGGTAATCCTCTTCCCCGGTCCAGAACCGGAAGGAATACCCGCCACGACGGTTAAAATTATAGGTCAGCCTTACACCCCAGATCGTCACCAGGCATGCCATCAGCAGAATACGTGGCTCCATGTCAGCACGAATGGCCACGATCCAGACATAGGCTATCGGGATGAGGCTCCACAATTTGTCCACCTGGCTGTAATTGTCCGTTACCAGGCTCAGCAGGAAACAGGCACCTGCAGCAAGGATATAAATCGTTAGCAGGTCCCGCAGCACCTCCACCTGGAGCGGTGTCAGTGGCTCATTGAATCGAAGGGCAAAGAAAGGGATGACGATGATCGTCAACAGTAGAAAAAGTGCGGTTTTCCACATGATCAGGCAGCTTTAGTTAAAGGGTAGGTGAATGGTTTTTCAGGGATAAATATAGTAAACCATTTTTAATATCAAAGCACAATCTTCGGAACCGGCCGCTCAATCCATTCCCCGGTATTCCAAAAATTCCCGGTTCGCATAAAAAACCCTTCCTACTTACAGTACAATTCAAGCCACTGGTCCTGTTCCCAAAGCACGTGCAACACACTCTCCTTCGCCCGGTAACCATGGCTCTCCTTTGGCAGCATCACCAGCCTTGCAGTGCCTCCCAGCCCTTTGATCGCGTTGAAATAGCGCTCACTCTGCATCGGGTAGGTGCCGGAATTATTATCTGCCTCACCGTGAATAAGCAACAGCGGGGTGTTCATCTTATCAGCATGCATAAACGGCGACATGCGGTAATATACTTCAGGAGCCTCCCAGTAATTGCGCTCCTCGCTCTGAAAACCAAAGGGAGTAAGGGTGCGGTTATAGGCCCCGCTCCGTGCAATACCGGCTGCAAAAAGATCGGAATGGGAAAGCAGGTTGGCGACCATAAACGCACCGTAACTGTGTCCGCCAACGGCAACTTTGTTCCGGTCGATATAACCAAGCGCATCCACTGCGTCAATGGCCGCTTTGGCATTGGCAACCAGCTGCTTTCTGAAACTGTCATTGGGTTCCTCTTCGCCTTCTCCCACGATCGGGAAGGCCGCATCGTCAAGTACAACATACCCCCGGGTTACCCAATAGATGGGGGATCCATACCAGGGGAAGGTGAAACTATTTGGATTCTGTGTATTCTGTCCAGCACTGGAACGGTCTTTAAATTCCCTTGGGTAGGCCCACAGGATCATCGGCTTTTTTACTTTCGCTTCCAGGTCGTAATCCACCGGCAAATACAGCGTGCCGGTCAGCTCCAGCCCGTCATCCCGTTGGTAAGTGATCACCTCCTTGTGCACATCCTGGATGCTCTTGAATGGATTCTCAAAAAAAGTGATCTGATCAAGATAGTCCTTTCTCAGATTCCGGAAGTAGTAATTCGGATATTCGCTGGGTGATTCGATCCGCACCAGCAGCCTGTTCTTTTTGGGATCGTACGAACGTAAATCTTCCAGGCGATCGGTGTACGCAGATTGGTACAAGCGCTTCTTTTTTAAAGTTCTAAAGTTCAGCCGGTCCACAAAAGGAAACTGCCCCTGCTCTGAATAACCATCACCGACCAGGAATGCGTATTTTCCATCCAGGGCCAGTACCGACCGGCCCATTTCATTTCTTTCCATGACAAAATTTCCCGGATCGCTGTATTGGTCCTGGCGGTTGCGGTTATCGATCACCACAGGGTCCTCGTTTGGATCTGATGGATTGAAAAGATAGGTTTTTGTGTTCCTGTTGTTCCACCAGTAATCTGTAACAATGGCCATTTTCTCATTTCCCCACCGGATTCCTGAGAACCGGTTGATCGTCTTCATTAATGGTCGCGGATCCACATCGAAAGGCGCATCCAGCTGAAAGAGTGCATCGCGGAATTCCACATCATTAGCCGGATCTGCCCCATCGAGCGCTTCGGCAAATACCAGGGAAGCTGGCAGGTCATTGCGCCATCCTGAGATACGCCGACCCTCCCTTACGGCCATAAACCCTTTGGGAAGATCTTCGATCAGTGGCACTTCCACAACTGTTTCCACTTCGATACCATCAGAGGTATAGACATTCGTCACTGAAGGAAACCGGTAATAAGGCACCAGGTAGGAGAATGGGCGCTGAATGGTGCTGATCATCAGAAAATTACCGTCGGGAGAAAAGCTGATCCCGGCATACATTGCTCCATGCATCCACTTTTCAGAAGTACCATCCACCGATACTTTATACAGATCTGACATGGCCAGCTGCTCAAAATTGAATTCATCGTTCTTGTTCTGCAGAAGATCCTGGTAAGTCCGGTTTTGTGCCAGCCTGCCATCACTTATTGATACCGTTGGACCCGTCGGAATTGCATGTTCTACTTCGATCAGTGGTTTCCTGGTGGCTGCCACCATCTTGACCAGCAAATGCTGACTGTCACCAAACCAGTTAATCGCATCTCCCATATTGGCATTTACACGATCCGAAGTAATGGGTTTTGCAATCCCTGTATGCAGGTCCAGGACCCAGACCTCCACACCATCCTTCGTGGTATGGGTCATCGCCATTTTTTTCTGGTCAGGCGACCAGGTGAAATTTGTGAGTCTTGGCGATGGTGGTAATCCCTGCACCTTGGCCGGCTTGGTGTCATCACCCTTCAGCCATTTTATTTCCAAATTGTTAAAATATCTCACTCTGCTCCCGATGTTGGTGGCGGGATCGATACGGAGACCGGCCAGGCGCATCTCTTCCTTGGAAAGATCCCCGATCGGAACATATGCATCCCGGTACAATAAGAGCATTACCTCCTTTTCCGCATCCATGATCACGGAAGGAGCGAGTGGAACATCCACCAGCTCCAGGATCTCTTCAGGTGGCTCCTGGTAATCAAGGTTTTGTTGTCCTGCTATTGGTACAGCAAGTATGCTCAGGATAAAAAAGGTCAGATGTTTCATTAGTATATATCTTAATTAAACTCTTATGATACAATATGTTATAAACTT
>CAZPTO010000386.1:0-3895 GCA_964589155.1 uncultured Bacteroidaceae bacterium
GTCCTCCTACGTCGGCCTCATGAGCTCCACTTCGTTCCGGTTGTTGCCTCGCAGATTATTTATATTTAAAAGGTGCTCGGTGAACCTTCATCAATGCCCCTCGGGCTTCGTGCAATATATACATGCCTTTTGGCGCTTAAATTATGAGAGTACGCGCTTGTAATTCTCCACGGTCGTACCTGCATAGGGTTTGGCAATTTCAACCAGCTTCTCCCTGTCAGTCTCTGAAAGGTTCTTCAGATCCTTGAGCACACTTACATTCTCATCCAATTCATAAGTGAACCTGCACCCACTGCATAGTGAGGATATCGGAAGCGAATATGCATATTGGTGAAGGTTGGCAAGGGTGATATCCGTCACACCCACAACATCCGGAATATCCTTTGTCTCAATGTAATCAGGTGTCGTATCGATCCTTCCGCCCATCATGCTTCCTCCTGCCATGGTCTTCATGGCAATCACACCATACTCCTGCTCCAGCAATTTTGGCAGTACATGCTTTTCAAAGGATTCAAAACTCGGATCACATACGTTCACCGGCATCTGGCAAGTATCCAACGGAAGTCCACGCTTTTCCAGGAATTCAAGAAAGTAGAGATGCGTGGCCGGGTTCACATGACCTGTAAAACCAATATACCGGGTCAGCTTTTTCTCCTTGGCTTCCAGGAACACATCCAATACCCCGTTATTAATGCGGTTGTCCACATCTTCTTTGTCTCTAATTGCATGGATTTGCCATAGATCCAGGTAATCTGTATTCAGCGCTTTAAGAGATTCTTCCAGTTGCTTGCGGACGCCTTCCCCGGTTTTTGCAGGGGCTTTGGTCATCAGGAAGATATCATCACGGTATTTGGGAGTAAGAAATTGTCCCATGTATTCCTCTGAACGGCCATTATTGTAACCTCTTGCATTGTCGTAAAACCGAACACCAAGTTCCATCGCCCTTTCGAGCATGCGTTCCGCATCAGAGGGATTGGGAGAAAATCCTACGTGGTATCCACCCAGGTTGAATGCGGTTACTTTTTCCCCATTCCGGATCAGTTGCCGCTGGGGCAGAATTTCGCCGAGCCTGTCTGACGCGGGAGCTGCACTGGCCCAATCAAGCATTAATCCCATTCCTGCCGCTGCAGCACCTGCCTTTTTGATAAATTGTCTTCTGGAGTCCATATTCTATGATTTTTATGTTATATAAAAAATTGTAATCCCCTCAATTGCAAGTATAAGTTACACAAGATACATTAAAAAATGGTTAACAGGGAATTAACAATTGAAGAACAAACCATGTAACAGACAAATAATTATGTTAAAAAAAGAGCGGGCGAGAAGATGCAATCGCAGCCGTTCTGCCCGGGGACAATAGATATTCCCGTACACAAGAAAAATATAAGCTGATCCTTGGAAGTTGCCTTACATAAAGTACATTTGTGACAAACGGAACCATGATTCCATTTTAAATCAACGCACCATGCCACGTACCATCCTTATATCGATCATCAGTGTTTTGACCATTCTTTTCACGGGTTGCCCGGGAAATCAGCAACGTTCCAATGATAAGGTCCCAGATACCAATCAGCAAACTACGCCAGGCAGCCAGGAAAAAGCAGGGGGAACTGCTCCCTCCGCAACGGGGCAACCCGCACAAGCGGTACCCGGATCCGGGCCGGTGATCAATGTCGACCAATTGCTCCAGGCAGCGCTCAATGGGAACCGCCAGGTGATCGAACATGCGGTTGAAAATGGATTTGATGTGGAATCCACCGACAGCGAAATGCATACCCTGTTGATGATGGCAGCATACAATGGACACAGCGGGATCGTAGAACTTCTGCTGGACAAGGGTGCAAAGGTGGATCACCGGGATATCATGGACCGGACAGCCCTGATGTACGCCTCCACCGGCCCGTTCAACAAAACTGTAACCCTGCTGCTGGATGCAGGCGCAGATCCGAACCTGGTGGATGGAGATGAACATTTCACTCCGCTCATGTTTGCTGCCGCTGAAGGACAGGCCGAAGTGGTGCGTACGCTTTTGGATCATGGCGCCAATAAAACCATGGTTGATGTGGATGGCGAATCTGCATATGATTTTGCCCTTAACAATGGCCACCCCGAAGTGGCAAAGATGCTGAAATAAACACTCAGATGCTGCAGTAATCCTATCCAGGACTGAAAAAAATCAACTCCTGCATTCAGGTTCAACACCCTGTGTTCAGGCGCACCATTCAAACTCAGTTGGATACAAGAATCTCCTGTAGCTGATTCGTTCTGCGACGTACATCACTTGTGATGGCATGGACGGATTTGGTCGCCCCGGAGATTCCATCAATGGTCTTGCCTACCTCAAGCTGCCCGGAACCATTGTAACCTGAAAACTGCCTCAGCCAGCCACGCGAGCATATTTCATATCCGTGCGTCGCCCTGTAATTGAAGACATGGACCAGGTTGATCCGGGCCCTGTTATCAAACAAGATGAGATAATCAAAATATTCTGAAGACATGTTTGTCCCGGTATTGCCGGCAACGGAACAGCCGCCTGTCCGGCAACTGTTCACGCGTCCGACAAAGATATAATGAAGCTGACTTACGTCCGTTGAACCTGTGACGAAAAATTTACTATCCAATTCACTGGTAGACACTCCGGAATCCTGCAGATGAAGTTCCTGCAATTGCTGCATATCGATCCCTTCCTTTTCAAGTTTTTTAACCAGTGACTTATTTGTATAATCCACATCAGGTTGCGCTAATAAAAGGCAAGGTAACATGATAAATAAAAAGAAACTTTTTCGCACGGTCTTCATCCTGTATTTTTTAAAACATTACGCCAATCCCGGCATTGAAAGTGGGTGTAAAGCTACCTGACTCCCCGGAGCGGATCAACTGAACATCTGTTTTGGCCACTGCACCTGAAGTAAGGGAAAGGGTCAGCCCGGTGGTGATTACCGTTTTCTTATATGCAGGATTGACCGTCACCATTTCTTCCGTATCAGCCTGTGTGTTCAATTGCTCATAGCGTACAAATGGTACCAGTTGTTTATCCGTCTCCATGGAACGCAGCACATTGTATCCTGCTTCGACATAATACCCTGAAAGAGCACTTCCGAGGTCATTATACACACCTGATTCATTCGTGGTAAATTCATTGTACTGTGCTGTATTTGACAACCCGGCATAATAGAATTGTCCGCGCAGCTGCAGTCCGCCTAAACTGTAACGGGTATCGAATCCGACCATGGAAATACCTACCACGGATGAATCTGCCGTGGCCATTGCATCTGCATCTGATTTGTCTACACCATCATACAATGTACTGGAAGTATTCCCGAGGTATGCCGAGAGTCCCATGTTCAGTCCCCGGATCCCAAAATATTCAACTTTCCCGGTAAAATTAGGTGCGCTGATAAATGATTCCGCCCCTTTCTGACGCCCGCTACGTAGTCCGTTTTTTCCATTCAGCTTCGCAGTGCCATCATACCCATTGAACCCATTCATCACATAGGCCTGGTATTTAAGGTACGCCGGAAGGATCACGCCGCTTACCCCAAACCCGATTTCACGCCAGGTGGTCGGTGCGATATATTTATCTATTACCGGGCGCTCGACACCGTTAAAGGTGGTGGGTTCGTGGTACTCATTAATAATTCCCATTGGAACCAGCATGAGTCCTCCCCTGAAATTTACATACCTGTTCAGCTTGTATTGCAGGAAGGCCTGTTCAACATATACCTCTTTGACATGTTCAAACTCCAGCTCACTGACAAATTTGGTTTTCTCATTGAAATTGTACCCCAGCAACATAATGACCCTGTGCACATCCAGTTTGCCAATATTTCTCTGATCAGCCACAAGGGGCTGATTATAATGGACCTCACCATAGCCCCCGACAACCAGGCGGGAG
>CAZPTO010000387.1:0-3887 GCA_964589155.1 uncultured Bacteroidaceae bacterium
GGAAAATATCGCTGGAGCGTTTTCTGCACCTGAATTCACTTTTAATGGTGAAGGATTTCAACAGTGACTTTCCCCTCAGGGAGGATTGGCGACTGATGAACATCGCAGATGTGAGTGCCATTGCCTTTGATGAAAATGATCCCACAAAATCAGATTCAACTTCGCGAACGCTGCCTACCTTTTTTACCACCTGGCACAACGATCTGAAAACACGCACACAATACGAGATCAAGCACTGGTTCGAGGTGACAGATTATGTATATGATCTGGAGAACTGGAAGGCGGTTGGTGATACGACTGAATAATTGGAGCGATCATTTTTCCAGTGTTTCGATCAACTTCCCATCCCATTGGGGGAGAGATTCATACGTGGATTTTAAAGTTTAGTGGAAAACGTTCGTACCACCGGAACAATGTCACGACAGCGTATGTTTGTTTATTCGAGTATATTCTCAAATAACTGAGCAACGCACATGGCTGGTATGCATTACCGGTGCAGCCGGGTTAAAAAACCACTCAATCCATTCGTGGTGGTGTTACTATTATATTCAATTCCGGCATGTACCCAACCAGTCCCGGTTAAGATAGCGCACCCTGATCATTGTCCTGCAACTGTTTCCGAGATGCTTTTCACTTTGCATGTCACCAGCATTCCCCTGGAAGAAATCGACGTATTGCCTTTAAATAAACAACCCAGGTGGTCCCATATTAATTGGAACTGGTTCATCTATATCGGTATCCTGCTGGTGGTCCTGTACATCATCCGGACGTATGAATTATCGCGAATGAGATTGCGGAATCAGATGAGAATCGCAAATATTAAAACAGAAAAACTGAAGGAAATAGACCTGCTGAAATCAAAATTTTACGCAAATATCTCCCATGAGTTCCGAACACCACTAACGCTGATCAGAGGTCCGCTCGAACAATTGATCGAAGTATGCACGGACCCTTATACCAACAACATCTATAAAACAATGCATGGCAATGCATCCAGTCTACTTGAATTGATCAGCCAGTTGCTTGATCTTTCAAAGATTGAGAGTGGGAACTATTCCTTAAAAGCATACCAGGGTGACCTGGGAAATTTTATCGAAGGCCTCGCCCAATCGTATTCTTCCCTGGCAGATCAGAAATCCATGACTTTGGAGGTGAAAGTCAGCCCGGAATTACTGGAAAACGAAGTAAGAAACAACATTTATTTTGATCCTGACATACTCGATAAAATTGTGAATAATCTTATTTCCAATGCATTCAAATGGACCCCGGTAAAAGGTAACATTACTGTTTCATTGGATCTTGCCAGGGAGGACCAAAAAATCAAATTCCTGGAAATCAGGGTTGAAGATACAGGTGTTGGAATTGAATCTGATCATCTGCCCTTTATTTTTGATCGTTTCTACCAGGCAGACCGCGCTCCTGTTCCCGGTTATGAAGGCACAGGTGTGGGACTATCGATTGTGAGTGAACTTGTGCGTGTGCATAAAGGGGAAATTGACGTACAGAGTACCCCGGATAAAGGGACGGTCTTCAGGGTGCGCATTCCTTACGGTAAACAACACCTCACACCGGATGAAATTGGCGATGCCGAATTACTGGAAAAACCAGGGACTCCACCCCTTCAGCTGATCATACCCGAAGAAAAAGTTGATCCGCGCAGTAAAATACGCGATTCAAATAGCAAAAAACCATGGGTATTGGTCGTGGAGGATCATGCGCAGGTCAGGCGATATATCATAGACAGTATTCATAATAACTACAGGATTTTACAGGCGGCAAATGCACCTGATGGCTTCGAAATGGCGCAGGAATCCATCCCCGATTTGATTATAAGTGATATCATGATGCCGGGCATCGATGGCTTCAAACTGTGTGAACAGTTAAAGAACAGTGAGAAAACAAGCCACATTCCCATCATTCTGCTGACAGCCAGGGCAGATATAACTGACAGGATCACAGGTCTGAAGTGGGGGGCTGATGATTACCTTACCAAGCCCTTCAATGCAGAAGAACTAAGAACAAGGATCGGTAACCTGATTGATAACAGGAATGTTTTGCGTAAAAAATTCAGCAGTAACAGCATCATCAGGCCTGCTGAAATCTCAGTCTCTCCACACGACGCATCCTTCATAGAAACCTTGCTTGGACTGGTTGAAAAAAATATGGAAAATACCCAATATTCCGTTGAAGCACTGGCGAAAGATGTAAGGCTCAGCCAGTCCCAACTGCACAGAAAGCTCAAGGCCATTATTAACATGTCGGCAATTCAATTCATCACATCGGTCCGCATGCACCGGGCCATGGAGCTGCTCAACAAACATGCGGGCAATATTGCGGAAATTGCCTATATGGTTGGGTATGATGATCCGGGGTATTTCTCCAAAACATTTCGCAAATTCTTTAATAAGCTTCCCTCAGAAGTGATAAGAAAATAGCTGACGGTATTATTTATCCGGATATATATTCAGCATAATGCAATTGCCTGTCAATGAGCCGGTCAAATCAATACTATATGCAAGAATATTCCCATATTATCGGAGATTTCTCCTATCACTGACATTGGAATCCGTCCTACATTTGTGTTGTAATTCAAATCATAAATTAAAACGCTTTGCAATGAAAAAAGTACTTGTAGTATTTGTACTGGGAATGTTTACAATTACCCAGGTTTGGTCCCAGAAATCAGCTGTTGTGCAGATTGGCGCGAAAGCCCCCTCATTTACAGCAATGTCCACCAACGGAAAAATCAAGTTTCCACAGGACTTTGGCAGCAGCTGGAAGGTTCTCTTTGCCCATCCTAAGGATTTCACACCAGTTTGTTCTTCTGAAATCCTTGAACTTGCGCATGCACAGAAAAGTCTCAAGGAAATGAATGTTGAGGTAGCTGTTATCTCGACAGACATCCTTGGTCAGCACAATAGCTGGAAAGCTGCGCTTGAAGAACTCACCTACAAAGACAGAAGCCCGGTAAAAATTGAATTTCCGATTATCGCGGATGAAGACATGAAGATCTCGCAGCAATATGGGATGATCCATAATGCAACAAGCACCGTTCAGAACATCAGGGGGGTATACATCATTAATCCTGATAATTTAATCAGTTCGATCTATTTCTATCCCAATGAAGTCGGAAGAAATCTGGATGAACTGAAAAGAACCCTGACTGCCCTTCAGACAACGTATGCATATCAAAATGTGTTGACCCCTGCAAACTGGCAGAAGGGTGACGATGTAATTGTTCCTGTACTGACGAAGGCAGAAAGAGAAGAAATAAACAAGCCGGGATCAATGTACAATGAAGTTGCCTGGTTTATGATCTTCAAGGAGCTGAAATTCTGAGTGAAGATATTGACTCTGTTTAGGTTTTTACAGATAGCCCGTAAAGTTGAAACTTTACGGGTTTTTTTTCCGAAACCCTTGTCTTCATCATGATTTTCCTGGCCACCGCGACCCTCCTGGCCGAACGCCTGCAACAACTAAAACTGAAAATAAATGAACGGCTGCAGATCTGCCGACCACGACTGGTAGATCACGAAGACCACCACGATAGCGATCATTACCTTTGCCCAGATGGGCGTTTTGATGTACCAGTTCAGCAGGGCCAGTTTCCACTTGTTCGATACCCAGTGGGTGATGTAGCCCAGCAGCATTACCAGGAACACCCATTTGTAGGAGACCAGCACTTCGGGGATGATGGATGCATTAAAGGCAGTGGCCACCTGGCGCATCAGCTCATTGGCATGCTCCATGGAGTCGGACCGGAACCAGATCCGCGTAAAGGTGATGAACTGGAAGGTGATAAAAATCTTCCAGAACCTGGCGGCCCAGTGTTTACTGTGTTCATAGGGACTGATCTTACGCCACATCTTGTATACCACGAGTCCGAG
>CAZPTO010000388.1:0-3883 GCA_964589155.1 uncultured Bacteroidaceae bacterium
CCAGAATGAAGCCACTGCCCCAACCAGGCTGATGTACCAGCGGGAGCGGAAGGTGGGACGGTAGGAGGGATCGGCAGCAAAATGTTCGAGCAGCGAGATAGTACAAATGGCGCCATAGGTAAGCATGAAGAACATGGCGATGATCTTTGCCACAAAATCAATATCCCCGATCGACACAAAAAAGAAAGCAATGATGATGGTGATGACCCCGCTGTTCACAGGTTCGTTTGTCACGGGTTTGCCTTTCGCGAGCCAGGAGCTGATTCCCCGGCTCGGGAAGACCTTGTCGAGCCCGATGGCCTGCAGGGTCCTGGGCGCAACCATGATCGAGCCAAGGGCAGAGGAGAGTGACGCTGCTGCCAGGCCAATGGGGATGATAGGCCCCCACAATGCAATTTTTTCCATGATCAACGGATCTGCAGCAAGTTCTTCAGGTGTTGCGCTGATGACAAGTTTATATGCCACCAGTATATAGATGAAGAACCCCGCAAATGTAGCCCATAAGGTGCCCTTGGGAATGGACTTACCGGGGTTCCGCAGGTCTCCGGAAAGCCCCAGTCCTGCAATCAGCCCTGTAAATGCAGGGAAGATAATGGTAAATACGTAGAAGAAGTTGTCTTTATTTGCGATCGTGAGGCTCAGGTTCACTTCGTCAGGGGGGGTATTTGTTTTTCCGGCAAAAAACATCACGAGGGATGAAAACAGAATGGCCACCACCACGTACAGGGCTTTAACGCCCACATTGGCTCCTTTTGAGAGCATCAGGATAGAAAGGAAAGTCATGAGTGCAAGTCCGATCCACCGCTTATCCAAATAGGGTATGTTGTAATTGTAATGCAGAAAATCCAGCAATGGCATGAACGCCTCTGAAAAGGCGATCACATAAAATGCAACACTGATTGCCTGGGAAAGGTACAGCGCGATACCTATGGAAGCCCCGATATTCAGGCCGAATGACCTGCTGATGATAAAATATGCTCCACCCCCCTGAACTTTCTGATTGGTGGCAATTTCGGCTACAGCCATCGCTGTAGGGATGGTTACCAGGTGGCCCAGCACAATGATTCCAATGACCCCGATAAACCCCTGGTGCCCTACTGCATATCCAAACCTGAGAAACAGGATCGCTCCCAGAATCGTTGAGATCGCGGTAAAAAAGACCGGGCCAGTACCAAAGCCATTATTTTTGTTCATCGTGCCGTTTGCCATAGAAACCTGATCCAAATGGGGGAGGAATAATACAAAAAAAAATGTTATGAACGGGGAACGAATTTCTTTTTTTAAAGATATTCGTACCTTGCGGTGTCGTATCGCGTGGATGTGACACATGGAATTGGATCTCAAAACGAAAAAGAGCAGGATTTTGATTAAGGTACTGATCATTGATGATGAGCCTGAGGTTCAGGATCTTCTGTCGATCCTTTTGCGCGACTATCCCGGACTGGAGGTAGTGGGGCTGGCATCGAATGTGGACGATGCAGTTCAGGCCACCCTGGAAAGAATTCCCGACCTGGTATTGCTTGATATACAAATGCCCGGTAAAGATGGATTTTCGTATGTTGAAGAGTTAAGGAATCTGCATCTTTATCCCGGGATCATTTTTGTTACAGCATTCGAGAATTACGCTATCCGCGCCATACGTAATGCAGCATTCGATTACCTGCTCAAGCCAATCCGGAAAGAGGAGTTGTATGCGTCGATCAACAGGTTTGCTGAACACCTGGAGCGGGATAAAAAAGATGATATCTCCACACTGATTGACCTGTTGAATAAGTCAAAGCCCGGCAGGATCAAAATGAACACGCGGACAGGTTATTTTTTCGTGGATCCTATTGATATAATGTATTTAGAGGCAGACGGGAACTACAGTTACCTGAGACTCACATCGGGTAAGACGGAGATCACGACGATGAGCCTGGGCAATATCGAAAAGATGCTGGAGGAACATAGCTTTCTGCGCGTGAGCAGGTCGTATATCATTAATATGAAATATATCTCGAAGGTAGACAGGCGCGACAGTATTTGTGAAATTGAGCGCAACGGCGTGGTTCACAGAATCAAAGTGCCGCCGAAAAAGCTGAAGTTGCTGGAAGGATATTTTTAGTCACTCCGCACCGGTCATTTCCTTTTGTCTTTGTACCGCTGAAATAGCTATTTCCAACGATGAGGGTTTCATAAGCTCAAACCCTACTTTCGTACATCATAAAGTACTTTTTATACAATAAGTGCTTCAGTCCTTTCAAGTAGCCGGATTAGGATATATTTTTAGTGCTGATAAAGTTCTTTTTTATTCGCAAATTTTAACCTGGGCCTATGATTGAAGTATTTAATCTAGATGGAATGCCGGTATACAAGTACAGGTCAGATGAGAACAAGTTATTTGAGATCTCTGAACTGGAGTCGAAAGGCCTTCCCTGCGGCGTTTATTTCGTCAAAATCAAGACAAAACGGGGCTTGGAAACCTCGAAGCTACTTATCTGCTAACTATTTAAAAAAGAAATGAGAAAGCCGGCGGTATTAATCCTGCCGGCTTTTTTAAATTCATAAGAAATCATACCTGATTTTTCAGTTAATGGACATTGCTTTTTCCACTTTTTCTTTCAACAGGGATATGTCCAGTACGTCGTAGATATCCTCCACGTAGTTGAATCTAAGTCCTTTCCTGTAGATTTCCTTGATCTCTTCCACATCTTTCCTGTTTTCTTCCGATATCACGATACTGGTAACCCCGGCTCTTCTTGCTGCGAGTATCTTTTCCTTGATGCCTCCCACCGGAAGCACTTTTCCCCGCAATGTGATCTCGCCGGTCATGGCAATTTGTTTTCTCACTTTTCTTTGTGTGAAAGCAGATGCGATGGAGGTTACCATGGTGATCCCTGCTGAGGGGCCATCTTTAGGAATGGCTCCTTCCGGAACATGGATATGGATGTTCCATTTGGAGAAGAGTGATGGATCAACACCGATAACATCGGGGTGCGATTTCAGGAATTCAAGTGCAATCACTGCAGATTCCTTCATTACATCGCCAAGGTTGCCGGTGAGTGTCAATTTGCCCTCTCCTTTACTAAGTGAAGTTTCCACGTACAGGATTTCTCCACCGCTGGCTGTCCATGCCAGTCCCGTGACCACGCCGGCGAAATGGTTGTCCTGGTATTTCTCTTTGGTGTATTTTGGAATTCCCAAAATCTCTTCCACTTTTCCGACAGTGATCCTTCTGTCCACCTCTTCGTCAAAGGCCAGCTGTTTTGCCCTGACCCTCAACGATTTGGCGATTTGTTTGTCTAGCTGTCGCACACCAGATTCGCGGGTATAATCCTCAACGATCCTTTCAATGCTTTTCTTGGGAAAGGTGACCTGTTGCCTGGTGAGGCCGTGGTTTTTCAGTTGTTTGGGGATCAGGTGTCTTTTAGCGATCTCAATTTTTTCTTCCACAATGTATCCGGATACATCGATGATCTCCATCCTGTCCAGCAGGGCAGGGTGTATCCCCGAGGTAGTATTTGCAGTGGCAATGAACATGACCCTGGAAAGGTCATAATCCAGTTCCAGGAAATTGTCGTGGAATGTTGAATTCTGTTCCGGGTCCAGCACTTCGAGGAGTGCAGAGGCAGGATCCCCGTGTGCATCGCGTCCGATTTTATCAATTTCATCAAGCACGAAAACCGGGTTTGAGGATTTGGCTTTTTTCAGGTTTTGTACGATCCTTCCGGGCATTGCACCGATATATGTTTTGCGGTGTCCGCGAATCTCAGCCTCATCGTGCAATCCTCCCAGGGACATCCGGATGTACTTTCGCCCCAGGGCTTGTGCCACAGATTTTCCCAACGAGGTTTTTCCAACTCCCGGAGGACCGACCAGGCAGAGGATTGGTGATTTCATATCT
>CAZPTO010000389.1:0-3862 GCA_964589155.1 uncultured Bacteroidaceae bacterium
TTTGTGGATCATATGAATGATTTCATGGCATTGGTACTGCCGGATATCAACGCAGGCAGAAAGCCTGATATTGCATGGGCGGCGGAGCAGACCGGTGTTCCCCTGGAGACCGCAGAGGATATGGTAAGTAATATTTTCGGAAGCCTGGATAAACTCCCGGATGCAAGAGGAGATGCCGCTGGTGGATGAGGCGAGGGAAGGCCTGCTCAACCAGCTCCTTGAAGGAGGAATGCGGTGAGGGGCTGGATGATGTCGATAGTCCCCCGAAGCAACACGAACTTAATAAGGTCAAATTCTTATAAAAATATTGGAAAAACGCCCGAAAATTACGGCTAGAAGTACATTAACAAGAAATCCAACAGTTACTTGATGGCGATGCGCTGCAAGCTGCGTGAGAGGTTGGAGAGTTAGCAACCATTTGCAGGCGAAGCGTAAGTGAAGTGCTGTGTCAGGAATAAAACAATACTGAATATAAATTGTTAAATTTGAAGAAACTATGGTACTGGAAATAATGAGTACAGAAGAGTTAAGAAAAAAAGCTCATCGCTTTATCGACAGGGCAAATGACAAGGTTTTAAAGAAAGTACTTGCCCTGGACACAGAAAAAGAGCAATCCTTCATTGTTGGCTATGAAACTGACGGAACACCTATTACACGGAAAGACCTGGTCAGAGAAGCCAAAGAGGCTTCTGCGCGTGTTAAGTCAGGAGATTACATCGCCCAGGAGGAACTTAATAAGGACGTGGAAAATTGGTAAAGAAGAAACTTCCTGTTCGTTGGTCCCCAAAAGCCTTGCAAAGACTCAATGACATCTATGATTATATTGCCGGGGACTCGGTAAGTGCAGCCAGATATGTTAAGAAGTCACTTGTTCAGTTGGGCTCAACCCTGGGCCAATTCCCTGAGAAATACTCAAAAGAGGAATACCTGGCGGAAGTTCCCGGGAACTTCCGGTCTGTATCGAAGTGGCGGTATAAGCTTATCTACGAGGTAACAGAAGAATTTGTAATCATTATTAACGTCTTCAGTACCGACCAGCGCCCATCAAAAATAAAAAGGGATAAATAGAAAAGAGTTGTGCAACTTCTTTCTGTAAAATTACCTGGTCATGGTTCTTAGAGCTTGTTTCTGCAGGGTAAAATCATTGAAATACCCTGTCTGCATTGACGGAGAACGTGCCTGTCCGCCGGAAGACTGCGGGGGCGTGGATGGGTATTACCGGATGCTTGAAATATTGAAGGATACTTCTGATCCGGAACATGAAGAGATGAAAACGTGGGCAGGTAAAGATCACCTCAGCTTCCAGCCGGTTGAGATGCCTCCCCATGGTATATAGTCCGGAAACCAATCGGAGGGTCCGGGCATGCTTAAGATGTATCCTGTTACCCTGAAAAAGAACCGGTTGACTGAATACTGGTATCCAATCCCGGCATTCCATTCCAGTTGGGCCTGTGCGGAGCGTACGGTCTCTGAAGGATACCTGTTCCGGTTCGCCGCCAGGAAATTGCTTACGCCTGCTGTGAGCACCAGCTGGTTCCTGTTTTTCCCTATGAAATAGTTTCCATAGATCATTTGAGTGGTGGAAACATCGAGGTATTTACCTGTTTCAGTACTCCCATTATTGTCACGAATGATCTTCCCGGAAAGGATATTGATCACCCCCAGCCCGGTGCCCACAGAGAATTTGCGGTTCAGGGCATATTCATAATTCACCGATCCGAAGATGAATGTCCGCCCGGCGATTTCAACATGAAAGGAGTGGGGTCCGGCCGGGATGGCTGTTTCCCGCATATCGGTCGGATCCTGGCTTCCGGATTCCTGTGCTGCTGCATTCTGCACCACCAGGGCAAGAACACCGGCGGTTAAGTATTTCAAAAAGGAAAGCTTCATCTGGTCAATCTGCTGTTTATGGCAGCGAAAAATACAAAAATTTTTCAACGGGATCCCGGGTTTCGGTGATGCCGGCTTCGAGATGGGTCTTCCATTTGTGTTAGGAGGAACGCGATATTTCTTCGGCTCGTTACATTAAGAAATTCATGAAACAGGGGACGATGCCCCCAAAAACCTGAAGGCAAGTTAACATTCCAGAATATTGCAAAAATGTCGAATGTGATCGACAGAAAACTGCCAAGACTGTCGATGCCAGACAGCAATCCTCTGTTCCTGATTCCTGCAATTTGCTTTTGTTGCTTGTTTTTTTCTACAGAAAATAAGTTGAACCGGCAGCTGCGATGTGACCACCGTTGATCTTCTTCCATTTGATGTTCCGGCAGTGTCCGTTTCCGAACACCTGCTGTGTCACTTCAGAACAATACCGCATCATCGGTTATTTAGACTTCTATTATATAATGCACAGATATACAGTGAGATATAATTTATGGTATGTATATTGAAAGCGGTTATAGCAAAATTTTCATTATCGCAGCTAAAGGATCAACACAAAAAATAGAAAACAAACAATCATGAAAAAAGCAATCATTATTTACCAGAGTAAAAAAGGAACCACCAAACAGCTCAGTAATGAAATAGCTGATTTTGTTAAATATAATGAGATTAACACGAGGGTAACATCCATAGAGGATTTTCATGAAACCGATCTCTCCACCTACGATTATATTTTTCTTGGATGCTGGACAAAAGGACTCTTGTTTTTGGCTCAGCATCCGGATGCGCAATGGCAAAATTCAGTAAAATCATTACGCTTGCCGGATCATGCCAACATCGCATTGTTCACAACATACAAAATCGCAACCGGATCAATGTTTATGAAGATGAAAGCGTGCCTCCCGGAAAATCATCGCGAAAGTGTGCTTACGATCAGATCAAGGAGCAGCCAGCTCCTGGAAGATACACGCACGGAAATAGAAAACTTCATTGCATAGCTACATCGTTAACCCTTAATAATAGTAATGGCAAATCGCCTGTTAAACAATATACTACAGCCTTACCCGGTTGAATTCCATTGAACCAGTTAACATTATTCATCATGACATTTATAGCAGAATCTACCCCCAAAAAATTATTTTTTATCGCACTGCTGCTTTTTGCAGGTGCAGCCATGCTGTTGGCCGATAACACCAACACTGAACCCGGAAACAAGGGAAAAATATCCGGAAATGTATTCGATACCGCTGAGCAGGAAGGAATTCCCTACGCTACTGTGTCGCTCTATAACCTGGCTGACTCCAACCTGGTTACGGGAACCATTACCGACGATGCAGGGCATTTTGCGATTCAGCGCATCCCGGATGGTGAGTATTACCTGGTCGTGAATTTTATTGGCTACAGCAAAAAAGTAATTCATGATCTCCAAATAGGCGAAAGCAAAAAGAACATTCAAATAGGAGATGTACAGCTCAAGAGGGCCGTTCAGCAATTGGGAGAAGTAGAAGTTACGGCTGAGAAACATGCCATTCAGTATGCGATCGATAAAAAAGTTGTCAATGTGCAGAAAAATCTCCAGGCCGCAGGCGGAACTGTTGCCAACGCCCTGGAAACAGTGCCTTCCGTCAAAATTGATGCGGAAGGAAACGTCTCCTTGCGGGGAAGCGAAAGTTTTACCGTATTAATTGATGGAAAACCCACTGCACTGAAAGGCGCTGACGCATTGAAGCAAATTCCGGCTTCGGCTGTCGACCAGGTCGAGATCATCACCAATCCTTCAGCCAAATATGATCCTGACGGAACCGCCGGGATCATCAACATCATTATGAAAAAGGAATTTCAAAACGGACTCAATGGAATTGTCAATGCATCCGTGGGTTCAAACTGGACGCATAACGGGGATTTCATGATGAATTACAGGTCCGGTAAAGTGAACGGTTTTCTCGGTGGGCAATACGGCGAACGGAAAATGTATCCT
>CAZPTO010000390.1:0-3847 GCA_964589155.1 uncultured Bacteroidaceae bacterium
ACTCCTATGACCGGTTCAATGTCAGGTCGAATTTCGATTTTGAAATCACCAGGACCACCAAGCTGCAGGCAAATTTTTCAGGAATGTACGGCGTGCGCAATACGCCCCCGAGCGGTACACGGGAGGGGTTGTTTGCGGGTATTTCATCCACTTCGGGCGATATGCCGATCCTGGTGTACGAGGATGGAGTGTATGGTGCTGACGATGGCAGGTTCCAGGCATCCAATCCATATTACAAACTGAATTTCATGGGAACCCGGACCTATCCGCGTACCATGGTGAATATGGACTATACCCTGACACAGGATCTTGATGTGATCACACAAGGGTTGTCTCTATCCGGGAAACTGGCTTACGACAATACCTTCAGAAATGAAGGCCGAAGCGTTCATGAAAGTGGTTATATCAGGAAAACCATCGATAAAGAATTTTATCTGAGTGGCGGTTATTATGATGATGAAACAGCTACCTACATGTTGAATGGTGAACCCGCCAATATGGAAGACTGGACATTCTATGATGTTCCTACCGGTGGCAGGGAAGGTTTCGGCTGGGTAAAAACCCCGAACCGTTATGACGCCGAGGAAGTCTCACTCAATAACGCAGAGCGATCATTGTATTATGAGTTGGCGCTCAGGTATGACCGGTCTTTTGCGAACCATAACATCACCGGACTGGCCATGTTCAACCGGTTCCAGTCTGAACGTGGCAGCAACTGGCCCAGGAAGCGCGAGGACTGGGTAGGAAGAATTACCTATGATTATGATCAACGGTATTTTCTTGAAATGAACGGGTCCTACAACGGGTCTGAGAAATTCGGGCCCGAATACCGGTTCGACTTCTTCCCTTCGATTGCAGGTGGTTGGATGTTGTCCAACGAGTCATTTATTGAAGACAACCTGAACTGGCTGGACCTCTTTAAAGTTCGGTATTCATATGGCCTGGTCGGCAACGATAAAGTAAATACCGGCAGCCAGTGGCCACACCTTACCATCTGGGACACTTATGGATTTGGGTACAGTGGCGACACGTATTATGGCTACCCGAGACCCTATGACGAGTATCCCAGGTATAATGAAGGCAATCCCGGGAATCCTAATTTACGTTGGGAGAAAGCCCGGAAACAAAACCTGGGAATCGATATCGGCCTATTGAAAAACAAAGTGAGCATTTCGGCTGATTTCTTTAAAGAATACAGGTGGGATATGCTGATCGGTGCAAACGAGAGACAGAATACAGTTCCGCCAATATTCGGTAAACCCGCTCCCCCTGCAAATATTGGCGAGGCAAAATCCCGTGGTGCCGAGATTGAGGCCACATACAGGGGGTCAATCAGGAATAAAGTTAATTTCTGGGTCAGCGGTAACTGGACCGTTGCCAGGAGCGAAATTATCTATAAGGAATCCACCGAGCTGACACTCCCGCATCAAAAGCCCGAAGGGAAACCGGTTGGACAGACTTTTACAGGACTCTCCACCGGGTTTATAGAAAGTTGGGATGACCTGTATTGTGCTACCGGGGCATCTGATGCAGCCAATAACAGCATGCTGCTTCCGGGAGACCTGATCATGCTGGACTTTAACAGCGATGGGCTCTATAATGGCAGTGATGACAATGTGCCGTATGGATACCCCACTTATCCGCAGAACAACTATGGTATATCTGCAGGCGCAAATTTTGAAGGCTTTGACCTGATGTTTCGTTTTCTTGGTGCCTACAATGCCACCCGGCGGATCAACCCACCTTTGTTCTGGTCAGACAATATTTATGCACCGGTTTCGATCCTGGAAGATACGTGGTCACCGGAATACAACAATGCGGATCCTGCGTACCCGGGCCTGGCGCTGAATGCCAAATCGTATACTCCTCTGGGTCAGTGGCCGCAGTATGATGGTTCATTCCTCCGGTTGCAATCTGTTCAAATAGGCTACACACTGCCCGCGCGTCTGACAGACAGGGTACAGATGCGCAATGTAAAAATCTATGTGAATGGCAGAAACCTGTTTCTCTGGACAAAAATGCCGAACGACGGCGTAGGTATGGATGATCCGGGCAAGAATTATCCAACCAAGAAGCAGATCAATTTTGGCCTGAATTTCCAATTTTAAATCCCCCAGAAAAACATCATAAAATGATACGAAATCTATATAGAATAAGTCTTTTTTTCATCGCAGCAAATTTGATGTCCGGATGTGAAGATTATCTGAACATCCCCCCTGTTGCAGAGATATCTGAAGAGCAGGTATTTGGCACCTATGAATCTTTCCAGGGATTCCAGGATAAACTGATCAGGAACCTGGTTGATTATAACAGGCACGGAGCACGGGTAACGCATTCCATTGGCGGTGAGGCGTTATCTCCCAACGGACAGTCGGTGTACAATGGAAACATTGGCAACTACTTTTATTTGTTAACCAATCGTGGAATCTATGCAATCGCAGAACTGAGAGCATTCAGGGCCGGATTGTATTCACACATGTGGGAAAATTGCCGGATCACAAACTTATGTCTCGAGAAACTCGAATCAGGAATTCTTACAGAAGCTACCGATAACCAGAGAAAATGGTTGAAAGGACAGGCCCTGTTTTTCCGGGCCTATTATCATTACGAATTTGCACGGTCATTTGGTCCTATGCCTTACATTGATACTGTATTCTCTGCAGAAAATCAAAACATGAAGCGCCACTGGACCTACGAGAAAGAAGGAAATACTTACGTGGATGTCCAGGCAGTGTTTGAACGAATCGTGGATGACCTGGAGGAGGCGGCTGAGCTGTTACCCGACGTCTGGCCCTCCCCGAATATCAATTGGGGACGTCCGACCAGCCTTTCTGCACTCGGGTTAAAGGCCAAGGCCCTGCAATTTTCAGCAAGTCCATTATTCAATGAACAGGCCAACGGCGTGCTGGAATACAACACCGCGTTACTCGACAGGTGCGCAGTCGCATGCCAGGAGGCAATCGACCTGGCGATCAGCCTCAAGGGAACGCAACCTGCAGGTATGCCGGAAGTAAACAATGACGGACTCACCGAAATGGAGGACTTCAGAACAGCATTTGCAACGTTTGATGGAACGCAGCCCGGGACACCGGAGGTATTGCTCCACAGGCCGGTGGACATCTATGGTGCAAACATTGTTCGCCAATCGGAGGCCCGGAACTATAGTGTGCGACAACTTACCGGTCAGAAGGCAGCACAAGGGTCCCAGATGTATCTCGACAAATTTGAGATGAAGGATGGTTCACGCTATAAGCTTGAATATGATACGGATCCGCTGAGAAGGTGGGACGACCGGGACAGCAGGTTCGATTTTACATTCTACGTACATGGTGATGTGGTCGATGATATCACACTTGATCTTTCGACTGCGCAACTGACAGCAGATGGAGCACTTAATTGCAATGCCATCAGGAAGTTCATGGTTGATGGTGTTACAAAGAATAATGTTGGGGAAGCCACGTATTCAACTCCATTGCTGCGTTTGGCGGATATTTACCTGACCTACGCAGAGGCTGTTTTTGAGAGCACGGGAAGCTATACAGAAGTCCCTGCCGGTCTCAAACTTTCGGCAGCGGATGCGGTAAATGTGGTCAGACGCCGTGCCGGTCAGCCTGATGTTGCCGACGTGCTTCCGTTTTATGAAAACAATCCCCAGCCTGCCTCATGTGAACTGGCTTCTGATCCGGCATTCCGCTTGTTATACAGGAATGAACGAGCCGTAGAACTGGCATACGAGGGGGTGTACTGGTTCGATATCAGGAGATGGAAACGCGCCCACCTGAAGGATGGAGTACAGATTACCGCAATGAATTTTGACCTGGTGGGAGAAACCCAGGAGATAGACAAT
>CAZPTO010000391.1:0-3813 GCA_964589155.1 uncultured Bacteroidaceae bacterium
CAATGATGGAGGCTGTACCGGAAGCATTGTCATCCGCACCGTTATACACCACCGTGTCTTCACCCTGTAGTTCCCAGCCCACATGATCATAATGGGCGCCCAGGATGATGAATTCATCTTTCAGATCCGGATCACTTCCCTCTATGATCCCGATTACATTATAGCCGGTAATGTTCAACACGCTGGTGCGATGCGAAAATTCATGGAAATACCCCTCTACGAAAGGGGCAATCCCTGCTTCTGCAAACTGGTCCCGTACGTACAATGATGCACGTCTTCCACCCGCACTGCCAAACCCCCTGCCCATCAGCGCATCTGATGCCAGGTAGGTGACTGCATTTTTAAGCAGCAGGGAATCAGCTTTCTGTGCTTGCAGGACGGGTACAAG
This sequence comes from uncultured Bacteroidaceae bacterium, assembly GCA_964589155.1. Lineage (GTDB taxonomy): Bacteria > Bacteroidota > Bacteroidia > Bacteroidales > M55B112. The sequence goes on from CAZPTO010000391.1 coordinate 389, forward strand.
CAACGAAAGCAGCAAGAATGTAGTTATAATTCTAAGGCGCATATCTCTGTTTTATGTTTTACTTAAGAAGCTGAAGTTAATTATTCTTCCTATATTCATGAACAAATTTTTCCAATAAATCTAAATTCAACCTGTAATGAAAATAAGATCAACCATTGTCTCAACCCTGCTGTTTGCAGCAATTCTATTTGCCACTTCCGGTTGTGCCGGCGACCCCAACACACTGCTCACAGACGGAGTGTGGGACTTTGAGGACTTTACAACAACAAGCGAAGACGAGGATATCAAATCCCTGGTCGCACTTGGAAAAGCATTCCTGACCGATGCCACCGTGGAGTTCCAGGACGGTGGCACCTACATCCTCGATTCGCCGTTGTTGGAGAATCCTGAAACCGGAACCTGGGAACTGATCGGTGAGGACCAGCTGATCATGAATCCGGATGGCGACACGCCTGCATCAACAGCAAACATCGATGTGCTCACAAGAAAGCAATTGTCCTATATTGAGACATTCAGTACCATGGACGGAACAAATTATTCCGTAACGACGGTCTGGATCAGGGATTAAATGCCCGGCAGCACGGACTGGATCAGTGAGATGACATTTCCTACATTTTTACTGAAGATGTCCAGCACAGCCTCCCAGGTAACGGATTCTTCCCCCTCTTTCCAGCTGTCGTAGTCGGTACTCATTGCAATGGCAGCATAGGGGAGGCCTGCTTCATTCGCGAGGATCGCTTCCGGTGCGGTGGACATGTTGATAATATCCGCTCCCCAGGAGCGAAACATATGTGATTCCGCACGGGTGGAAAAACGCGGTCCTTCGACGGTAATAATTGTTCCTGATGTATGATGCGCCAGGTTCAGCCTTTCAGCTTCCCGGATCATGGTTTCCCGGAGTGGCTTATCAAACGGATCTGCCATGGGAGTATGTTTCAGCTCTCCCGGGTTGAACTCCCCGTAAAAGGTGTTGGGCCTGAACCGGGTAAAATCAATGAACTGGTCCGGAAACACCAGGTCGCCGGGCCTGATCTTTTCATTCAGGCTGCCACATGCCGTGGTGGCAATGATATGGGTACACTCCAGCTCCCTGATCCCGTGTATGTTTGCCCTGTTGTTCACCTGTGTTGGCGTGATCGTATGGTTTTTCCCGTGCCGGGAAACCAGCACGACATCCACCCCGCTGATCTTCCCTGTGAGAAAATCAGAACTGGGTTCCCCGTAAGGTGTATTCAGAATGACCCTGTCTGGATCCCGCAACAGGTCCGGATCCTCGAAACCGGATCCCCCGATAATGGCTACTCGTATCATCTCTTGTGATTTGTAAATGGGTATTTACTACCTTTGCGCGAAACGAAGATAAAAGAAATGAGTCACAATTCATCATTTAAAAATATCCTTTTCGACCTGGGCGGGGTCATCCTGGACCTGAATGTGAACGGAACACTGGAATCATTCCTCAACCTTGGCTTCCCAAGGGAGCTGCTCAATTACCCGGAAAACTTTTATACCGATATCTATTTTAATTATGAAACCGGGAAAGTAACCACCGCTGAATTCAGGGATTCCATCAGGCAGTTTGCCGGGGTGGACTTCAGTGATTCTGATTTCGATGCGGCATGGTGTGCCATGCTGGCCCGGGTTCCGAAAAAGAGAACGGTGCTGTTACAATCACTTGCAAAGGACTACGATCTATATATGCTCAGCAATACCAGCGAACTGCATATTGATAAATTCAGTAAAATGTTTTCAGATGTTGCCGGAGTGTCCCTGGCTGAAGTCTTTACGCAGTGCTTCTATTCGCACGAAACCGGGTTACACAAACCGGATGAAGCAGCATTTGAACATGTGCTGAAAACCGCGGGCATCCAGGCAAATGAAACCCTATTCCTGGATGACAACATCCATAACATCAAGTCAGCGCAATCCCTGGGATTCAACGTGATCCACATATCCGATAACTTAAAAATGGAAAATGTAGGCTACGACCGGTAAGCTTTCTTTTGAGCCGGGGGATCTCAGTCCTTTGTTTACTCCACCGTATTGCAACATACCAATTCAATCCAGCAAGCCGGTTGATCCAACGCAAACAGATGATCCCAGGCTCCCGCATCATCCAGGGTTCCCCACCTGTCCCTGAATCATTGACAAAAGAGGCCGGAATATTATCACACAAAAGCTCATGCATCCACTTCCTCCTGCAGCTTTACTTCCAGCACCTCTCCCTCCGGCAATTCCTTTACCGCACCGTTTACCACCAGCTTCAGGGCCGGACCGTGCTCATTGTCGATGGTGATACGGTTGTTGTTGATATACATCCTGAGGTAGTTATCCCTGAATATGACGCGAAACGACAGAGATTTCCATTTTGCCGGTAATTTCGGATGCAGGTGTACCATGTCGTTTTTAACGCGGAAACCACCAAAACCATCCACCACCGACATCCAGGTGCCTCCCATGCTGGTAATATGCAATCCCTCGGCCACCTCCTTGTTGTAATCATCCAGGTCCAGCCGCGACGTGCGCAGGTAAAGATCATAGGCCAGCTCTTTCTTCCCGATCCTGTTCGCCAGGATGAATGAACGCAGGGGGAAAGCGACGATTCGTGAACGGTCCGTGGCTCGTAAAATTCAAAGTTCCTCCGGATCGTATCCGTATCATACGCATCTTCAAAGAAATAAATGCCTTGCAATACATCCGCCTGTTTGATAAAGGGCGAACGCAGGATCCGGTCCCAGGACCAGTGCTGGTTGATAGGGCGTTCAGCCGGGTCTATATCTGCGGCAAAGAATTGCTTTTTATCCATGTACCCCTCCTGCTGAAGAAATATCTGCTTCTCTTCATAGTAGGGGAAATAGAGATTGGCAATGATATCCTTCCACCGTTCCGTCTCTTCGGCTTCCCTGAACCCACTTTTCGCGATGATTCTCCTGAATGCCTCAGGATCATCCTCCCGCACGATCTCCAACGCCTCCAGGGTATATTCAAGCGTCCATTTTGCCACCAGGTTGGTGTACCAGTTGTTGTTCACATTATTCTCATACTCATTGGGTCCCGTCACACCCAGCATCACGTATTTGCCTTTTACATCGGACCAGTTCACCCGTTGCCGCCAGAACCGGGAAATGGCGATCAGCACCTCCAGGCCATATTCTGAAAGGTATTTCCTGTCACCGGTATACCGGATATAATTATAAATGGCGTAAGCAATGGCACCGTTCCTGTGGATCTCTTCGAAGGTGATCTCCCATTCGTTATGGCACTCCCTGCCGTCCATGGTCACCATGGGGTACAATGCTGCCCCTTTCCCAAATCCCAGGAGCGCTGCATTCTCAATGGCCTTCTGCAACTGCTTGTAACGGTAAATCAGCAGGTTCCTGGCCACTTCCCGGGGTGCTGAACTCAGGTAGAAAGGTACCAGGAAT
>CAZPTO010000392.1:0-3801 GCA_964589155.1 uncultured Bacteroidaceae bacterium
AACAGTTATGGCGCTGACGAAACCCTGGTACGTACACCGCATATTGATAAAATTGCAGAGAAAGGGATGAAGTTTACCAGTGCCTATACCGCTGCATCTGTCTGCACACCCACCCGTTACAGTTTTATCACAGGACGATATCCCTGGCGCTCCTCACTTAAATATGGCGTGTCTGGTGTGGAAAGTCCGCTGCTGCCTGACCCCGACAGGTTCACCATAGCAGATTGGTTGAAGGAACTCGGGTACAACACTGCCGCGGTTGGGAAATGGCACCTGGGGTATGGAACAACCGGCACCCTTGAGGAGTATACGGGTATCCTGAAACCCGGTCCACTGGACCTTGGGTTTGATTACCATTTTGGGGTACCCCAGAACCACGGTGATAAAATGGGTGTGTATATTGAAAATGACCATATCTACGGGATACGAAGCGATAAAATAGAACCCTATTCCCGGACCTTTTACGGACCACAATATTATGGATTTGATGCCCCCCAACGGTTCAATACAGAGACCATGGAGGTGCTGACAGAAAAGACCCTTGACTGGCTGTCGCTGCAAAGCAGTGAAATACCGTTTTTTCTTTACTTTGCCCCTGTGGCGGTACATCATCCCATTACCCCTTCAAATTACATGCGGGGGATGAGCAATTGTGGTCCCTATGGTGATTTCATCCAGGACCTGGACTGGAGTGTCGGGAAAATACTGGAGACGCTGGCATACAAGGGATTGTTAAAGAATTCAATCGTCATTTTTACAAGCGATAACGGGGGCGAAATACCGGGCAACAGGCCCGAAGCACCCGAGATCCAGGCTGTAAACGCCGGATTGAAAATCAACGGGGACCTCCGGGGAGACAAACATACCATCTGGGAAGGCGGAACCCGGGTGCCTTTCATCGTCTGGTGGGAAGGCAAAGTTCAGGCAGGTACTGCATCAGACGACATCATAGGTGTGATGGATGTGTTTGCAACTATTGCCGATATAGCAGGAGATGGTTTACCGCAAGATAAGAACGTGGCACCGGATAGCCATAGTTTCTATAACATCCTGATGGGCAACAAGGATACAACACCAAGGAAGTCGATCGTCACTGCCGACATGCACGGAATGCAGGCATTGCGCATGGGTGATTGGAAATACATTGATGACACGTTGCCTGATGAACTTCCCGAGGCCCGGAGAAAACGGATACACACCCCGCTTCAACCCCAACTGTATAATTTATCGGATGATCCTGCAGAAAGCAACAACCTGTTCGAGTCACATCCCGGCATTGCCAATAAACTTGTGAAAGAGCTGGAAAGTATCCGGTCAAATGAATCAACAAGATGAATAGTCTGGTGAATTCAGCTGACCCGTAGATGCGCAGCGTTGTTTTTTGCAAGCATGGAAATTCAGCTGGAGTTTATCAAATTAATATTATTTTTAATCCATATTACAGAATAAAAGTAAAATGAATTTGATGAAAGAAATAAAATTAATTTTTCTGTTTCCACTTCTGGCGGTCCTGTTGTCAGGGTGTGACCAGGCCCGAAAAGAACCACCGAATTTTTTATTTGTGATCGTGGATGATCAGTCGCCATTCGATTTTAAATTTTATAATCCTCATTCCGTACTGGAATCTCCGAATATTGACATGCTGGCAGCTGAAGGCATGGTATTTGAAAGTGCCCGTCACATGGGATCATTCAGTGGCGCAGTATGCAGGCCCTCCCGGCATATGGTTATGAGTGGACGTACCCTGTGGCACCTGCCCGCAAGAAATGAAAAACACCGGGATCCGAATCTTCCTGACAGCCTGGAATTGTATACCATCGGCGCAGTGTTTAACAGGGCCGGGTACAGCACCATGCGCACTTGCAAAACAGGAAATTCATATCCCGCTGCGAACAGTCAGTTTACCGTGGTCCATGATGCAACCAAAAGAGGGGGAACCGAAGAATCAGGGAGTGCGTGGCATGCAAAACAGGTATTGAATTACCTGGAAGACAGGGAAAACAACCAGGATACGAATCCTTTCTTTATATACTATGGTTTTTCTCATCCGCACGATGTACGTAATGGAACACCTGAATTACTTGCCAAATACGGAGCCGTTAATCACACAGATACGAGTACCCTTCCACCTGCACATCCGAAACAGCCTCCATTACCTTTGAACTACCTTCCTGAACATCCGTTCTTCCACGGGCATCCCAATCTCAGGGATGAGGTAAAGGTAAGCGGGGTCTGGAGAAACAGGGATGAACAAACTGTCCGTAATGAAGTCGGGCGGGAATTTGCCTGCTCGGAAAATATCGACATTCAGCTCGGGAAGGTGTTAAAAAAACTGGAAGAGATGGATGAGCTTGATAATACCTATATTATCTATACCTCTGACCATGGCATCGCGATTGGACGCCACGGATTGATGGGGAAACAAAACCTGTACGAGCACACCTGGCGGGTTCCGTTTATTGTAAAAGGTCCCGGAATAAAGGCCGGGAAACGCGTAGAGGGGAACATCTATCTTTCGGATATTCTTCCGACCTTATGTGACCTTGCAGGGGTTGAAATACCAGCTACGGTAAATGCAAAAAGCTTTGCGCCCGTCTTGAAAGGAAAGAAGGAATCGGTAAGGGATGTGATGTATGGTGTGTATTGCGGGGGGACCAAGCCGGGCATGCGGTGTGTAAAGAAAGATGAGTGGAAATTGATCAAATACGATGTCATGGATGGCACGATCAGGGAGACCCAGCTCTTTAACCTGGCCGAAAATCCGCACGAGTTTTTGCCGGACCACAACAGGTCAGACGAGATGGAAACCAACCTGGCAAGCCAGGCCGGATATGCAGATCAGCTAAGAGAAATGGAAGCGCTCCTGCTGGAACAGATGGAAAAATATGGTGATCCGTACCGGCTCTGGGACCAATAGGAACCATGGCAGGCGGAGGACGCGTGGTTTTTGGCTACCGTCATAGTATGTACAGATATAATGGGTTTTTATTTTTACCGGCCTGCTTTTACATATGATATTCAAAACACCAGGCATTTATTAATACGTGTAAAGGTAAACCAACCGTAACTGCCCTAAAACCTCTTAAGAAATGAGCCAAAGCATACATGCTATCGATTCGATCATCATCGTCATTTACCTGTTGGGTATTCTGGTCATCGGGATCCTGTCAGTGAAATTCAAACGGATGACCAGTGAAGGCTACTTCCTGGCCGGGAGAGGGCTGAACTGGTTGCTGGTTGGCGCTGCGCTTTTCGCTTCCAATATTTCGACCATCCACCTGGTGGGACTGGCAGCCTCGGGATATAATGAAGGCCTGGTCTGGGGGAATTTTGAATGGCTGGCAGCGGTTACGTTGATCATGCTGGGCCTCATTTTTGCTCCCTTCTACTTCAAGAGCAGGATTTCAACGCTCCCTGAATTCCTGGAAAAAAGGTATGATTCACGCTCACGGACGCTGATGGCGTTTATCGCCATTATCGGTGCGCTGTTTGTGCATATCGGGATGAGCCTGTACGCGGGTGCTGTAGTCTTTAAAACCTTCTTTGGGATCAATGTCCTGACTTCGATACTGGTTATTTCTGTCATCACCACGATTTATACTGTGTTGGGAGGTTTAAAGGCGGTCGTCGTTACCGAAACCGTTCAATCTGTGATCCTGATCCTGGGAGCAATTGTCCTTACAGGTTTTGCTGTTTTTGCTTTGTCGGATCACGGGATCAACACACTTGCCGAGTTGAAAGCAAATCTTAAACCGGGACAACTCAAAATATTACATTCAAGAGAAAGCCTGGAGGTATTGG
>CAZPTO010000393.1:0-3789 GCA_964589155.1 uncultured Bacteroidaceae bacterium
GGTGGCTCTGTTATCCAGGCAGAAGACGGCAAATATTATATGTATGCAAGTCGCTGGCCCAAACACCTTTCCATGCGTGCATGGGTGACCAACTCGGAGATTGTTGTCGCGGTTTCAGATGTCCCTGAAGGACCCTATACTTTTCAGAAAGTAGTATTGCCGGCCAGGGGAGCAGAATACTGGGATGGCATGATGACGCATAATCCGAATATTCACTATCACAATGGTAAATACATCTTGCATTACATCGGGGTAACCTACGATTTCAAGCAACCAGTGGATACCATCCCTACCAGGGAGATGTACGAAGAAGCCTGGAACACAAAGCGGATAGGCGTGGCGGTTTCAGATTCCCCAACGGGACCGTTTGAACGAATGGATGAACCGGTATTATTGCCCCGGAAAGATAACTGGGATGCAGCCATTATAAGCAACCCGGCAGCACATATTCATGAAGATGGCAGTGTATTGCTGGTATATAAAAGTGCTCCCGTGCCCTATCCCGAACGAAATCAAAACCGGACACTGCAATTTGGCGTTGCTCGCGCCGATCATTACCTGGGGCCTTATGAAAGGGTAGCTGAAAATAACCGGATTGAATTTACCCCGATTGATACTGATGTTGAAGATCCCTACATCTGGAAAGATGGTGAGCATTATTACCTGTTGGCAAAATGTATGAACGACTCCATTACCGGGGAGGCCCAGTCAGGTTTCCTGGCCAAATCAGAAGATGGAATTACCTGGAGAATCACTGACCCACCCCTGGCATACAGCAGGACCGTAGCACTTGATGATGGAACAACGGAATCAATGAAAAAGCTGGAAAGGCCCCAGGTACTGATTCAAAACGGACAACCAACGCATGTCTTCTTTGCCTGCAGGAACCAGGAAGATGAGATTTTTAACATGGTCCGGCCACTGACTGATAAATAAATTGAACTATCTTTGTTGCATGGTGTTTTTTAGAAAATGAAGGCTGCTGGTTTCATACTATCATTGGTTGTTGTGATGTTCTCAGCGCAACCCATTATGTCAGTCCTTGTGCAGGAAAAGATTGCGCAGGAAATGATCGTGCAGGAAGGTGGTACTGATATGTCATGTTGCGAAGATCAGCCTGATTGTTGCTGCAATCCTGCCAAAGATTCAGAAGACACCAGGAGATGTGACCCGGACCAGGATTGCTCAGAAAAATGCCAGTGTGTCACGCATAGCCAGACGTTGAACGCCATTTCCGGGAGTTCAGCTCAATTAAACATATTCGGAGTGTATATTGAAGCGCACGAAACGTTGAGCACACCCTACCACCTGGTACTACCCGTTTCCATCTGGCATCCTCCCCAGTCTTAATGATTACCGCCTGTTTGTAAATGCTGCCTGAATCGTTGTGGATCCGGTAGCCATTGCATACATTACTTTGAGCAGGATACAGCCTGCATTGCTGTGGATCCATGCGCTTTATTATAAAATCATTAAGACAAATCAACATGAGAAAAATCACCTTTTTAATCATTTCATTGGCAATGTTTGTTTTTACAACGAACACCCACGCTGAAAGTCCGGCGGATTCTGTGTCTGTTTGGGTCGACGGAGCCTGTGGGATGTGCAAATACCGGATCGAGGAAACCGCATTAAAAGTACGCGGTATGGAATCCGCCGAGTGGAATGGCCTGACGAAAATCCTGTCAGTCTCACATAATGGAAAATTAAAAGAAGACCGCCTGGAATATGCCCTGGCAAGTGTGGGGCATGACACAAGGGAATACCTGGCCCCGGAAGCAGTGTACAATGCCCTGCCAGCCTGTTGTCAATACAGAACTGTTGAAGATCATGGACTTGGTTCAGAGGAAGCAGGCACAAAAGAGCCGGCTGGAAAACTGGTACAGGGAAAGGTCCTGGAACAGGATGGTGAATCGTTGCAGCCACTTCCGGGTACAAATGTCTATTGGTCCGGCACAAACCAGGGTGTAACTACAGACGCCTCAGGTAATTTTGAAATTGAGATGTCACCCGGCACTCACATCCTGGTCTTCTCTTTCGTAGGTTACGGGAAAGACTCTGTCCATGTGCATGAGCCCGGTTTTCTTGAAATAGAACTCACCAACACTAAATCCATAGAGCAGGTAGAGATTGTCTACAGGAGGGAAGCGACACTGATCGACCTCTCCGGAGCTTTTGATGTGCAGCAAATGCGGGCAAAAGAGTTGATGAAATCAGCCTGCTGTAATCTATCGGAGAGTTTTGAAACCAATCCCAATGTGGATGCCACAGTCACCGATGCGGTGACCGGAACCCGGCAAATTGAAATGCTTGGCCTGGCTGGCCAGTATGTCCAGATCAACAGGGAAAACATGCCCCACATACGGGGATTATCCACCCTCACCGGCCTGGGTTTTGTGCCAGGACCGTGGATCAGCGGGATCCAATTGAATACCGGTACCGGTTCGGTCGTGAATGGTTTTGAAAGTATTACCGGGCAGATCAATGTAGAGCTAAAAAAACCCGAAAACAGCGAAAAACTATTCGTGAATCTCTATGGAAGTACAGATGGCATGACCGAGTTCAATGCCAATACAGCCACTCCGGTCAATGACAAATTTTCAACCGCGCTGCTTGTTCATGGAAAATACCAGCCTTTTGAGTTCGATCACAACCAGGATGGATTCATGGACCACCCCGCAGCAACAAGCGGGATCCTGATGAATCGCTGGTCATTTGCCAACGGCAGGGGGCTCACTTCCGTGTTTGGGATCAAAGGTGTGTATTCCCGCATGGAAAGCGGACAGGAAGCATATGACCATGACCTGCCGGTTGATGTACAGAACGCATGGGGCGCGGCCATCAATACAGACCGGATCGAAGCGTTCCTGAAGATCGGACATTCATTTCCCGATCAACCCTATTCCAGTATTGGATTTCAGCTTTCAGGTATGTACCATAACCAGGATGCCTTTTTCGGGAGGCGCACTTACATGGGACAGCAGGTATCTTTATACGCCAACCTGGTCTATATGGGGATTTTCGGAAATACCAACCACCAGTATCGCACAGGTGCCAGCTTCCAGTTCGACGACTACAATGAAGCGCTGTCGGGACAAAATTACCTGAAAACTGAAGCGATTCCCGGGGTCTTTCTCGAATACACCTACAATTACCTTGATAAATTTACGCTTGTTTCCGGCATCAGGGGCGATTACCACAACCGTTTTGGAGCCTTCCTTACACCCAGGGTGCATATGCGCTATGCACCCGTGGAGTCGACGGTATTCAGGGCCATGATAGGAAGGGGTCAGAAAACAGCCAATGTGCTGGCTGAAAACCTGGGGTACCTTGCATCTTCACGTGAATTCATTTTTGAAACTTCCAGTACCGGCAAAAACCTGCTTACCATGGATCCTGAGGTAGCATGGAACAGCGGATTGAATGTCGGGCAGGAATTTACAATATCAGGAAGAACCGGGGTGGCAAAAATCGATTATTACTATACATGGTTCTCAGACCAGGTGATCGTCAACCTGGATCGAAGCACTGACGCGGTGGTATTCCACCAGCTGGACGGAAGGTCATTTTCGCACAGCCTGCAAGGACAGGTGAATTATGAACTCTTCAGAAATTACGACCTGAGGATGGCGTATCGTTTGAATGATGTGAAAATGGATATTGACGGGCAATTGCTTCAAAAAGCCATGATGCCGCGACACAGGGCATTTATGAACATGGCCTATGAAACGAACGATAACTGGATGTTTGACATGACCGTTACCTGGCAGGGGATGAAAAGAATTCCCA
>CAZPTO010000394.1:0-3772 GCA_964589155.1 uncultured Bacteroidaceae bacterium
AATGAATTCCACGTTGGCCGCTTCAAAATCGCTGGAATAGATCTCCCGCATCATCCCTCCCCACCGGTCCTGTGGGTTCAGCAACCTTCCGTTAGGGCCAATATTCTGAAAATCATAGTTGTACGGTCCACGCTCCCGCGGATAGAAAGCTACGTTCAGCACCGAGATATTGGTTGGCGTACCATGCGGATTTTCCTTCTCGGGGAAGATATCCTGTTCATAAAGCTCATATACATAAGGGGTTGACTGCAGGTCGGGGTTTTCCCGGATATGTTGCGGGGTGGTGGATTTGTTCCTCAGGAACAGCGGGTCGATCTGGTACCAGTCAAACTTGGCCCTGCCATAACCGTATTCACGGTTGTTGTTCAGCTCCGCCTCGGGAAAATAATTACGCGGGGTACTGGCCAGGTGCCAGGCTGAATAGTGCTTCATGTCGATCGAGGTCTCGCTGCCCTCAAAATCATCAATATAGGCATTCCCTTCCTTCTGAATGGCACGGGCGTGCCCCGGGATCAGGTGGGCAAACTCACCCACAACAGTCAGCTGCGAGGGTGCTTTGGTCTCAATAAATGGCAATTTATCGACGAGTGTGGTAAGCAGTGGTGCGGGCTTGGAATAAGCGGTATTCAGTCCCCATATCGTATTGGAAATGGGCTCATCTCCAATATTCACCTTCTGCGTGTGGGGTCGCTCGGTAAGGTGCAGGACGGTGGCCCCGATATTGAAATTATTTGAAATCGTGTAATCCATGTGTGTCCCCACCATGGTCTTGGTCTGGAAATTGAACAGTGACTGGTTTTCCAGTGACACTTTCACCGGGGTCCCTGATTCAAGAATTCCCTGGTTGATGATGGTCACACGGCCCAGCGTATAATCTACCGTGTAATCCTGACCTTCCACCAGTTCCCGGCCACCGGCAGTGACCTGCACGGAGCCTTCCGGAACGTTCATCGCGTTCAGCATGATCTCTGAACTGGAGCTGGAGGAGTAGGTCCCGGAGATCAGGAATTTATTTTTCTCCGCAATCTGCTGTGCCTGGGTTTTTGTACTGTCGTAAAGGGCATGGAAAACATAGTTATTCACAACCATGTCTGCAGCTTCGCCTGAAAGACTGTCGCGAAGGATTCTTTCCAGGTCGGAACCGAACGGTTCCAGCAAGGGGAAGATCACCCGGCCATTGTCCGGCAGGATGGTCACCCCCCTGATGAAGTCAAAGACCCCGTCGGGATAGGGATCCTTCTGTGAGTTCATATTGTCCAGGTTGAGCAGGCTGAGCAAGGTTACTTCGTTCAGGTCACCCTCCGGCAGGTAGTTGATATTGTTCCCGGTCTTATCGTCGCGGTACATCACATCAAGCGTGAACTCGTCCTGCTGCACCTGGTAGGCCCCGATGGCATAGACGTTCTTCATCATCAGGTCCCAGGTATAGCTCCGCGGCGTGAAGTTGGAGGGTTTGATCAGTTTCAGGATCAGGGTCTGGGGTGCACTCACCCCTGCCGACGTGGAGAGCTCACCCACCTGGTAGGTTTGGCCCCTGTAGGTGTATTCGAATGCCACGGCCAGCACCTCATCGGTATTCAATGCCGAGTTCAGGGAGATATACCCAAGTTTTTCATTAAAATCATATTCCCTTGAAGAAAGCAGCCTGGCGTTCTCAATTTTTTCAAAGTCCCTGCCAAGGTTCAGTCCGGCCGATTCAAGGGTTCCGGTGACATTTTTGATTTCCCGGATCGCGCTGTAGGAAGTGGTCAGCAAGTCGTAAGCATCGTTGACATCATTCCGGGGGGCACTCCCGGGTCCTGCATTGGGACTGAAAATCATGCTGTTCGGGTCCGCCTCACCCAGGTCGGTCACTGCCAGGATATTCCTCGCTTCCTCGAAGTTGGTAGTCTTGTTGGTCACCCAGACTTCGATCCTGGTGATGGTCACATCCGAGGTGATCACAGGCAGGCGCTGCATTGCGCGATTGTAATTTTCCCTGAAATAATCCGCCAGGAAGAAATGCTTATTCACATCATAATCGTCAACGGTAACACTGTATTCACTGATCTGTGCGCCACCGGAGGCTTCAATCACCTGCGATTCACCGCGCTGCTGCGAAAATACGGTGGTCACATTCAATTTTCCGAACTGCATCTCTGTCTTCAGCCCGAACAGACTCATGCTCCCGTTGATCAGCGATCCCGGCAACGGCAGGCTCACATTACCGGCCTCGATCTTCTTGATGATCTCATCTTCCTCTCCTGCATATTCCAGCTTGGTCTTCTGGTCGAAATCGAAAGTTGCCTCGGTGTTGTAGCTGAAGTCCATGTTCAGCTTCTCCCCGATGGAACCCGAGACGTTCATGATGATCTTTTCATCAAACTGGAAAGAAGGAGTGCGCCGCAGCCGCTCGGTAATATTCGGGTTGTCGATCCGGGAGTAGTTGAATCCGAAGATCAGCTCGGCACTGCCGCTGGGAACAATATTGATGACATTGGAGCCGAATACCTTATCGAAGGCTTCTCCTCCCAGGCTGATACTTGGAATAAACGATGGCTGGTCCAGTACCCCGCCACCTGACTTCAGCTTCCAGTAATCCTGCACCGACTGGTTGAACTGGTATTGCCTGTACTGGCTGTTCGACATCACATTGGGGGTACGGTAGTCCCAGCTGCCGATCTTTTCCCTGAAAACATAGGTATCCGTTTCAGGATCGTACACGATTTCCGTTTCGACGTTATCGGGCCGATCGAGGTACAGGGGAGATGAGTTGGAATTTGACAAAGGGTAATTGTCTCCCTCCTGAATGGGAAACGGCAGCGTGGTATCGGGCTGGAAAAAAGCCGTTGCGTGTGCGGCTGCCAGGGCATGATGCAGGGAGGAGCTGTTATTAAATGATGAAGCACTGAGCGGGACAATGCCTGCAAACAGCAACAATAGCGGGTACAGAACTATATGATCACGTGATAGCTTCAACAGTTCTTGGCAGTTCAGGTTCTACATTAATTTCAGGGCTGATTTTACAACTTCTTCAACACTTTGCTCTTGTCCGCCTTTCATGATCTTTGCCAGGCTTTTCTCTACCGTCTTTCTCGGAAATCCAAGAGCCACTAAAGCTGATAACGCTTCTTCCCTTGTAGTATTGTCCTCGGGATGGAATAATTCGTCTGCCTCAGCTGCTTTACCGACTTTATCTCTCAGGTCTACAATAACGCGCTGTGCTGACTTTGCACCGATACCTTTGATATTCTGCAGTGCCACCACATCTCCTGAAAGGATCGCGGATTTCACCTCGGCCGGCGACATGGATGAGAGGATCAGGCGGGCCGTATTTGCACCTACGCCTGAAACAGAGATCAATAACCTGAATATCTCCCGCTCCTCTTTGTCGGAAAAACCATACAGCAACTGTGCATCTTCGCGTACCACATGGTGGAGATACAGCCTTCCCGTGGGCTGGTCTCCCAACCTGGAAAAGGTATGAACGGAAATGTTCAGAAAATAGGCGACCGGACCTGCCTTGATCACCAGGTGTGCGGGGGATTTCTCTACAATTTCTCCTTCTATGAATTCATACATGTCTTACAACTTCTTCTTCACTTCCGTCTCTTCATAGGCCTCGACCACATCGCCGACTTTGATGTCGTTGAAATTTTCGATATTCAGACCGCATTCCAGTCCGGACACCACCTCTTTGACATCATCCTTGAAACGTTTGAGGGATCCCAGCTCGCCCGTGTATTTCACGATACCATCACGGATCAGGCGTACTTTGGAGGAACGCTTGATC
>CAZPTO010000395.1:0-3628 GCA_964589155.1 uncultured Bacteroidaceae bacterium
GGCATGAAGAAGACGCTACCCCATCTTCAGCAAATGTATGACGGGGAATCCTATAGTAACCGCATTGAATTGCTGAAAGCCTTTGCGCAGATTCCTGACGAAAATTACCTTGAATTCCTGAATGGTGTACTGGATAAAGAAGAAGATGTGCAGTTACAAATACTGGCCACAAAAGCCATGGAGAATATGGATGAACCTGGCATTTCACGCTTGATCAAACTTATGAAGAAGAAGTCTGATTACCGGAATTACCAGATTATTATACGACATGTATTGGATGGGAGGATCTATTGATGACGACATTTTGGACCATATTAGGTGAGATCGTAAATAACTCAGTATTTATTCTGACGGTGATCATCTTTGGCACCTATCTGACCCTGATGATATTTTCTGCTGTCACACTGAGAAAATATCTTCGGAAAAACAGTTATGTGGATTACAATTCAATTATTACTTCCCCGATTGCACCCACGCTCTCTGTGATTGCGCCTGCTTATAATGAAAGTGCGACGATTGTTGACAATATCCGGACATTGCTTTCCCTCTATTATAATAATTTCGAGATCGTAGTGGTCAACGATGGCAGTTCGGATGATTCCATGGAGAAGATTATAGCAGCCTATGAGTTGGAGAAGGTAAATTATTATTTCGATTACAGGCTGCCATGTGAGCGGATCAGGGGCGTCTATAAATCGAAAAACAGGTCGTTTAAAAAACTTGTCGTGGTGGATAAAAGGAACGGCGGAAAGGCAGATGCGTTGAATGCAGGCTTAAATGTTACCAAAAATGACCTGGTGGTAAGTATCGATGCAGATTCGATCATGGAACAGGATGCACTGCTGAAACTTGTAAAACCCTTCCTCGAAGAAAAAGAAAAAAAGGTGATTGGTGCAGGGGGAGTGATACGTATTGCGAATTCTTGCGAGATATCAGGAGGTCATATTCAAAAGATCCACCTTCCCCGGAAATGGCTTCCAAGGGCACAGGTAATGGAATATACAAGGGCTTTCCTGCTGGGCAGAATGGCATGGAGTGAATTGGACGGACTGTTACTTATTTCAGGAGCGCTGGGAATGTTCAACCGGGAAATAGTTATCCAGGCAGGCGGATATAATACCGACACGGTGGGGGAGGACATGGAACTGGTGGTCAGGATCAGAAGGTACATGGCTGAAAATAAACAACCTTACAGGGTTGAATATATTCCTGATCCACTCTGTTGGACCGAAGTGCCATCAGACTTAAAAAGCCTTGCGCGGCAGCGCAGCCGATGGACCAGGGGCACGATTGAGACACTTTTTAAACACAGGAAGTTGTTCTTCAATCGTAAATATGGTAAGCTGGGACTGCTTGGGTATCCTTACTGGTTTTTCTTCGAGTGGCTGGCACCTGTCGTGGAGTTCCTGGGAATCATGTGGTTCACAATGCTGGCGATCACGGGAAGGTTGAACCTGCCATTCTTCCTGCTGCTGCTGGGATTCGTATATTTCTTTGCTGTCTCACTTTCTATCTGGTCGGTCCTGTTCGAAGAGATTACCTTCCATAAATATGAGAAACGACGGGATGTGATCAAGCTGATCATTACGGCCTTTCTCGAACCATTCTTCTATCATCCCATCATACTGTTTATGAACATCAAGGGGAATATCGATAAGCTATTCAAAAAGAACACCTGGGGCAAGCAAAAAAGGCAGGGGTTCAGCGATAACAAAAAACCCGGTAAACAAGAAAAAAAAGCAGTAAAAACCGTGGAGCAGTCTGCATAAATCCTTAAAAACAGTTATATCCGGCAGTCTGGCTGCCGATAAACCTGCGGTGGAAAAAAAAGAGGGGCCTCGACCCCTCTTTTACCTGGCAGTGTTCCCGGTTAGGAAATCTTGATCTCTTTTGCCGGTTTGGGTTTGACCTCTTCCCGCTTGGGAAGTGTAATATTCAGTATACCATCGTTGTAGGAAGCTTTGATCTTATCAGCTTCAACTATGTTTTCAGCGACGTTAAAAGACCGCTGGAATGACTGGTAGCTGAATTCCCTGCGGGTGATGTTTTCACCTTCCTTTTTTTCCGTTTCATCCTTGTGCTCCGATGAGATTGTCAGCCGGCCATTGTCGTAATTAATGTTAAAATCACTCTTCTTCATGCCTGGTGCTGCAACCTCAATCTTGTACATATCAGTATCTTCACTGATATTTACTGCCGGCAAGGTTGAATTTGATCCGGCAAAATTAGTGCTGTTCCAGTCCATCATATCTCCCTCAAAGAACCTATCGAGTAATGAAGGAAATGATGGTGTCCAATTATTGGATAATCTTGCAAGTGTCATGGTAATTCCCTCCATAATTTTAGTTAAACAATCATTTTTTATTCTCAATATTATTCGATCAAAATAAGTGCCACTGTATAGAGAATTCATTTGCAATTTTTTTAAATTACAGTAAGTCAGGATTATAGATGTAAATCTACTGTGCTGTTTACCTGGGCCAGTGCTGAATAAAATGTCAGCATGGCATGATTTTCAGTCAAGAAAAAGACATGTTGACAGTATAGTTCCGGAATTTTATTCTACCTTTGCGGCTCGATTGTAAGAGGACAATGGAGACCCGAGTTTTTGTATACCGCGCATGCGTTCCCCAATGTTTTTACAGATGTAATTTTGTTAAGCACATTGGGTAAGCACAAGCGTTCCCGGCCACGGGGTAAAATCCGATGATTTTTGTCACCAGCTTCCTTTTCGGATCGGTATATAAAAAACATAATAAATGAGCATATTTAATGAAATGGGACTGGATGATCCCATTCAACGGGCTGTGAGTGAACTTGGTTTCACTGAACCAACCCCCATCCAGGAAAAAGTAATTCCCCAGGTGCTGGGATCTCCGGGCGATCTGATCGCCCTGGCACAAACAGGCACGGGGAAGACAGCTGCATTTGGTCTTCCGCTGATCCAGAAAGCCGATGTTAACGATCGGTCTGTACAGGCACTGATCCTGTGTCCCACCAGGGAACTCTGCATGCAGATCACCGGTGATTTGCAGGAATACTCAAAATATTCAACAGGATTTAACATTATCCCGGTGTACGGGGGGGCGCCTGCAGACAAGCAGATCAGGCAATTGCGTGCGGGCGGACAAATCGTCGTTGGAACGCCCGGAAGGGTGCGGGACCTGATTGATCGCAGGGCATTGAAGGTGCAACATATCAAATGGTTGGTCCTTGATGAGGCAGATGAAATGCTGCAAATGGGATTCAAGGAGGAACTGGATGCGATCCTTGCCGGTACTCCTTCAGATAAACAAACATTGTTGTTTTCAGCGACCATGCCGAAGGAGGTATACCGGATTGCAAATAACTATATGCATACGCCGATGGAAATTTCCGTCGGGACAAAAAATGCAGGTGCCGACAATGTGATGCACGAATATTATATGTCACATGCAAAACACCGGTATGAAGTACTGAAACGGATTGCAGATATGCATCCCGATATCTACGGGATCGTATTTTGCAGAACGCGTCGCGAAACCAAGGAGGTGGCAGATAAATTCATGACCGATGGTTATAATGCAGATGCGTTGCATGGCGACCTGTCCCAGGCCCAGCGCGATTATGTCATGAACCGGTTCAGGAA
>CAZPTO010000396.1:0-3521 GCA_964589155.1 uncultured Bacteroidaceae bacterium
ACCCACTACGACATATTCCGGCAGGTGATCCTGCAAATAATCGACCTGTTCCTTCAACCCTTCCTGGGTTCCTATGATATCCGGATCATACTTTCGTATCAGGTCGAGTTGCATTGCTCTCCTGACTTCCCATGCAGGTGCAAAGGTCGGGCTGGCAAACTTCAGGTTATAGGTCATCAGGGTGAGTACCGTGGGATCCGAGCTGGCATCTTCGCCCTGTCCTGGCATTACAGAGGACGACAGCGAAATGATCATGATCAACAGGAGTGTTTTTTTTACCGGGAATGACATTTGGTTCATATTAAATTATTTTAGTATTTGAGAGTGAACAACAATCATTTTGAAGCTTCAATCACTGGCGCATCAATAACGCTTCTCAAACCATAATTTACTACAATTACAATAATGTTTTCTTAATATTGGATTAACAAGTGGTTGATTTCAGGTTCAGGACGCTGATTTGATAAAATCAATCTGCGGCCAGGGCTGGTCAGCAGCATCATTCGGCTGCGGCGTACCCAGTGTACTGCGTCCCTCTGTGATATGTTGTTCCAGCAAACGCTGCAGGTCATGAACGATCTCCGGATATTCCGATTGTACGTTCGAAGTTTCCCCCGGATCTTTCTTCAGGTTATATAATTGCACTGGCGGAAGCGTTTCAAGCACCTCATCGTTTCTACCCGTACGGGGATAACTCCATCCGCCGGAGCCGGGACACATGATCAGTTTCCAGTCCCCTTTCCTGATTGCAAACTCTCCTTTTATTGAATGGTGCACTGTAGCTTCCCTGAGCGGCGTTTCTGTCTCCATTCCTTCAAACAGTGGCAACAGGCTATAACTGTCTTCACCCTCGGAATCTTCCAGTTCGGTGCCCGTGATCTCTGCAAAGGTGGCCATCAGGTCGGTGGTACAGATGACTTCTTCGGAAACAGTTCCTGCTTTAATCTTACCAGGCCAGTGGGCAATGAAAGGAACCCGGTGTCCCCCTTCAAAGATATCTGCTTTATGACCGCGGTAAATATAGCTGGGATGGTGGCCTTTTTTTGCAAGCAGGTCAAAATCGGCCTCGGGCGAGCACCCATTGTCGCTGGTGAAAATTACCAGGGTATTTGATTCGATTCCGGCATCTTCCAACGCCTGCATCAATTGTCCCATGTAGTGATCCACCATCATCACGAAATCCCCGTAAGGATTCAGCCCGCTTCTCCCCTGCCATTCCGCAGTGGGCAGGATGGGTGTATGCGGTGAAGGTAACGCGAGGTATAAGAAAAAAGGCTGCTGTTCGTTTGACCGTGACTGAACGTAGGAAATAGATCTTCGGAAAAAATTAGGCGTAACATCTTCATGCACAAAGTCCGGCGCCGTCAACCCTTCCCTCCACCATGTGTATTTGCCCCTGTCGACTGTTACAGTATCGGGCACAGCAGTTGGCATTTCATTCTCCACATAAACATAAGGAGGCATGTCCAGGGAGCCCGAATGTCCATAAGTATATGAAAAACCAAGGTCATTGGGTGAATGTGAAATGGGCTTTGAGAAATCGATTGGTTTGCGCTCATTCCCGGCCAGCGGATCCATTGTATCCTGGTGCACCCAATCCCATCCGAGGTGCCATTTACCGATAAAAGCCGTATGATATCCCTGTTCCTGCAGCAGCGAAGCAACTGTGCTCCTGTCAAGGGGGATCAGGGCCTCCGACCTGCCATTCAACACGCCTCTTTTCAGCCGGGATCGCCAGTTATAACGACCCGTGAGCAAACCATACCGGGTGGGCGTACATACAGAGGAAGAAGTATGTGCATCTGTAAAGCGCATCCCCTGCATTGCCATCTGGTCTATATGGGGTGTGGGGATCTTTCCTGATTCATTAAATGATGAAATGTCGCCATAACCGAGATCATCGGCCAGCACAACTATGATATTGGGATCAGAAGCGGTGCCAGGGCCCTGGCTGCAACCTGAAATCAGCAGTAGGATAAACAAGCCTGCCAGCAATGGAATTCTTTTCATAATCAAACAAATTATTTTTCAATTCTAAAAATGGTTTGGCCGCGACATCGGATAATCGCCATTTGCGCCTGTTTTCGCAGCAGACCTGATCCAAATTTTTTTTCAATATAGTACAATGTCCACGATTTTGATGATTATTCATTACATTTTTGCCTGTTGATCCAATAAATAATTGTTTCTTTTTACTTATTTTGACTGGACACATTAATATGAATGTTTTAAAAGCTATCCGGATGAAAAAGATCATTTCCATCTTGCTGTCGATCATTGTTTTTACCATCATCGGTACCGGTCAGTCAACAGTAAATCCCGGGCAGGAACTTGAATTTCCAGGCCAGGAACCTGTAAAGATTGGCGTAGCGGGATTGTCTCATTCCCACGTGGTGCCCTTACTCAGGAACCTGGAGCGTACTGATATCCAGATTGTAGGGATTGCTGAAAGTGACCGTGACCTTGCGCAGCGTTATGCGGAACGGTTTGGATTTGACATGTCGCTAGTTTACGCTTCACTCGAAGAGATGCTGGATGCAGCCCAACCTGAAGGGGTACTCACCTTCACTTCCATCTACGATCATTTAAAGGTAGTTGAGACCTGTGCGCCCCGGGGGATCCACGTGATGGTGGAAAAGCCTCTGGCGGTATCGGTTGACCATGCTGAACAGATCTCTGCGCTGGCAGATCAACACAACATCATGGTCCTTACCAACTACGAAACTTCATGGTACCCTTCTGTACACCTTGGAAAGAAAATGATCCTCGACGGAGACCTGGGAACCTTGAAAAAGATCATCGTTTACGATGGTCACTCCGGTCCGAAGGAAATCGGCGTGAACCAGGAATTCCTCGACTGGCTCACAGATCCCGTGCTGAATGGCGGGGGAGCAGTGATGGACTTTGGCTGCTACGGGGCAGACCTGATCACCTGGATCCTTGAAGGAGAAAAACCTGTAAGTGTATATGCAAGTTTGAAACAATATAAACCGGACGTGTATCCAAGGGTGGATGATGACGCCACCATTGTTTTATCCTATCCCGAAATGGAAGGGGTGATTCATGCATCGTGGAACTGGCCCTTCAGCCGGAAGGATATGCACATCTATGGCTCCACCGGATATGTATTTCAGGATGATCCGGAAACGATCAGGTACCGCCTTGATAGAAAGTCAGAAGAAGTGTCAAAAAAGATAGCGGCGGCAAGCATCCCTTATACCGATCCGTTTACCTGGTTCTCAGATGTGATCCGCGGAAAAGTACACGTTCAACCGACAGACCTGGCATCTCTGGAAATCAACAAGATCGTTGTTGAAATACTCCAGGCGGCAAAAGAAAGCAATAAAACAGGTGAGAAAGTGTATCTCGATCAACCATGATCCTTTACGGGGCAACGCTCAATACGCCGGTTAAGCGAATAAAATATTCTGGTTGGATAAATCAACATTTCCATACCAGTATTACCGGATGATCACCAGCTCTGAACGCCGTGCACCAGCGATACCGGCCGAAAGTATATA
>CAZPTO010000397.1:0-3500 GCA_964589155.1 uncultured Bacteroidaceae bacterium
CCACGGATTATTGCCCGAATTTCCTGCACTGGTAACACTGACCATTCCTTTTGCCGCAGTCATGCCATTTGCTGCTGAAATGTGTGCCGTTTTTCCATCCATGTCTGCATACGTGAAATTCGTCGTTGAATCATCGAATTCGGTATATCCAAGCGACGTATTGAGGATGTCAGCACCCAGGCTGTCGGCCCATTCAGCTCCTTCGATCCACGAATACTCTTCTACCCGTGTCTCTGAAAATGGATTTTCTGTCAGGGCCAGTGCCAGGTTTGCATGCGGCGCCCCGCCTATCAGATTATCGGGCCAGTCTGCAATGATGATAGAGCTGACACTCATGCCATGGGAGTGGGCACCATAGACTTCATCGATCTCATGTACGAAGCTTCTTCCTGCAATCACCTGGTCGGTGGAATAGGCTACCTCGAATGCGGGTAATACTTGCATTCGGTAAAATCCTGCATCCAATACGGCAATGGTTACCCCGTTACCTGTATATCCCTGCTCATGCAGGTAGTCGAGTTTTAACTGGGTGATTTGTTCCGTGGAAAAACCATAAGCATAGTCAGGGGGAACCACGAGGGGATCGGCGAAGCGCTTCCCGGAGGGAGCCGGCGGATAGAAGACTGGCAATTTTGAGTGGTCCCATTGCACAGAATCAATAAATGAGAGATTGTACAGCGTATCTGTGAGTTGTTGGTCATTGCCTGCCACCAGGGCACCGTTGAGCCATTTTGAAACATGCAGTACTGATAAACCGAGTGAAGAGAGGCTGTCGGTATACGTCGCGCTTACCGGCAGGTCGGAAGCATCCACCGGGAGGGATTGCCAGGCACGGCGATCGATGGATCGCTGTGAAAGGAATGCTTCCGGTTGGTCGACTGTATAACCGTTCCCATCTTTATCTGTAAAAAAATACCAATAGGTATCGGGCGCTATGCGCTGAGCCTTTGTTGCGGGTAAAAGGATCAGCAGGGACGCTAAGGTGATCAGATGTCTTCTCATAATTTAAAGATAACAAATTGTACTTCAGGTTCCTACTTTGGACCGATCAAATTTGAAAGATACTGTGGATTCAACAGGAGCGCAAGCCCCGGTTGACAGTGCATGGAGATATAACAAATCCGGAGCGCCGCTGGTTTAGCTAAGGGGATATTTTTTATTCCCAGCCCATGGCAGGATCCGGGATGGAACCCTCGGTCTCCTCAAGTTGTTGAATAAATGTTTCGTATTTTCTTTCCAGTTCTTCAGGATTGAGCACTTTGCCTTTGTCATATTTGATCACAGAAACCAGGTCACCTTCCTCGGAATAGTAATTCCAGTCCCCGTCTTTTACATTCCTGAAATATTTTCCTGAGATCTGCGACCTGGCCTCCTGGTAATAGGTCTTGTATGCGCCATGAAGCTGGTCATCATGGTAGGATGCGACCAGCATGGTATCGCCATTCTCAAAGAACTGGATCCATGGACCCTGCCTGGTACCTGATTTATAATGCAATCTCCTTGAAATATTGCCGGAAGGATAGTAGGTTTCGGTGATTCCTGATAGTGCCCCGTGGTTGTAGTTTTCGATCATTCTCACGGTACCATTGGATCCCAGGTACTCCCACGTGGAATCTTTTTGTTGTTTTTCGTATACACCACGTGCTTTCAGTTTTCCATTCCGCGCATACATCTTAACGAAACAGCGGTCGCTGCCGGGGTAGAAATCCATGGTGGCAGTCAGGTTTCCCTGTTGATCGTATCTTTTCATCAGCCCAACAGGTTTTCCGCTGTTGAATTCAGCTTCGTATTTGATGGTGCTGTCGGCATAATACCCTGTCCATGGCCCGGTACGCAAACCATCACTGTCATGTACATTCTGACCATCTGCCCCGAAGGGAAGTATCCATGATACAAGGAGCATGAGATATGAGGTGCGCATAATTTTCCCTTTTACTATGTAACGATAAAACCTTATTATAAGTATGACTCAAATTTATAAAAACCTCCTGATCATATCCATGCATTTCAGAACAGGGGGGTTAAACAGAGTCCGTCAACAGAGTCGGACTTTTTGGACGGACACTAAATATTGCAGGTCCGCGCATGTCCTTTTATAAAATAGAGAAGCCGGTTCATTTTGGAACCGGCTTCTGGGATATATCTGGTGTGTAAATTGAACAACTGTTATTTTACTTCTTCAAAATCAACATCTGTTACTTCACCATCATCATCTCCGCCTTTTTTATCGCTTTCACCTCCTGTTTCCGCATCCGCAGTTTGTTGTTCTGCACCCTGCTGCTCCTGGCTGGCATTGTACATGTCCTGAGAGGCGGTCTGCCATGCATTGTTGAGTTCTTCTGTAGCGGCATCAATCGCAGCAATATCTTCTGACTTGTGGGCATCTTTCAGTTTCCCCAATGCTGCTTCGATGGTTTCCTTCTTATCAGCCGGAAGTTTATCACCATATTCCTTCAGCTGTTTTTCCGACTGGAAAATTAGGCTGTCGGCATTATTGAGTTTCTCGATTCGCTCTTTCACCTGCTTATCGGACTCCTCGTTGGCTTTGGCTTCCTGCTTCATCTTTTCGATCTCATCCTCAGTCAGTCCTGAAGATGCTTCGATCCGGATGCTTTGCTCTTTTCCGGTTCCTTTGTCCCTTGCAGAGACGTTGAGAATACCGTTTGCATCAATGTCGAAGGTTACTTCGATCTGCGGGACACCCCTTGGTGAAGGTGGTATTCCGTCGAGGTGGAACCGCCCGATGGTTTTGTTGTCCTTGGCCAGGGAACGTTCTCCCTGGAGTACATGGATCTCCACTGATGGCTGGTTATCAGCTGCTGTTGTGAAGGTCTGTGTCTTCTTGGTCGGGATCGTGGTATTGGAATCGATCAACTTTGTGGATACACCGCCCATGGTCTCAATACCGAGTGAAAGCGGGGTAACATCAAGCAACAGTACATCTTTTACCTCTCCTGTAAGCACACCCCCCTGGATGGCTGCACCAACGGCCACAACCTCATCAGGATTCACGCCTTTTGAAGGAGCTCTCTTGAAGAAATCTTCCACGACCTTCTGGATTGCAGGGATACGTGTAGATCCACCTACGAGGATTACTTCATTGATGTCGGAGGAGGACAAGCCTGCATCTTTCATGGCCTTTTTACAGGGCTCGATGGTTGCCTGGATAAGCTTGTCGGCAAGGCTTTCAAATTTCGCCCTGGACAATGTTTTAACAAGGTGCTTTGGAATTCCGTCCACCGGCATGATGTATGGAAGGTTGATTTCGGTCTGTGTGGAACTTGAAAGCTCGATCTTGGCTTTCTCAGCAGCTTCTTTGAGACGTTGCAGTGCCATGGGGTCTTTTTTCAGGTCCACACCTTCGTCTTTCTTGAATTCTTCCGCCATCCAGTCAATGATTACCTGGTCGAAATCGTCACCACCAAGGTGGGTATCACCATTTGTTGATTTAACTTCGAATACACCATCACCCAGCTCGAGGATTGAAATATCGAATGTAC
>CAZPTO010000398.1:0-3490 GCA_964589155.1 uncultured Bacteroidaceae bacterium
AAATCCTGGCCAGTATTTGCAGCGTTGCCCCCGGCTTCATAAAATGAGGTTGAGTTCACAGCTTTCGTTTGTTGCCGGTCGATTTGCAACAGTGAGGAACTAAAACCGGAGAGGGATATGAAAAGAATGGCTCCTGTTGCAGCAATCGCAGTTAGGTAGACGCGTGTTTTAATCACTTTTTTCATGCTATTTGGTTTTAATATGCGTTGTATTCTGTTTAACAATAATTTCTGTCCGCCTCCTGTAGCAGCCAATGATGCTGCTGAGTCCGGGGCCTGAAGGATTGAGAGATTGTAAAGTGCCCTGGCATATGTGGCAGGATGACAATGTTCAGTTACTGCATCATCAACCCGCTTCTCACGCTCTTCCCTGATGATCCGGGAAATCAACCATGTAAAGGGATTAAAGAACAAGAGCGATTCAACCAACTGCTGGAACAGGTTGACCAGGAAATCCGCTTTCTTCAGGTGAATGAGTTCATGCAGCAGGATCACCTCCACCTGTTCGAAGCTCAAATGTGTGAACATTCCTGCAGGGACAACGATTATCGGCTTGAAAAAGCCATACAGGGCGGGAGACTGCAGGTGATCTGATCTGATCAGATTGACTTCACGACGGATCCCGAGACGTTTCCTGGCGCGTTCAAGCAACCTGGTGTATTGCGGTTTAGTCCTGCACCCAGGTTTGATTCTTTGCCTGATGAGTATTGAAATGATAATCAGGCGGAAAGAACAAAACAATACGCCTGCGAGATAAATTGCCAATGCGATCTCTGAAACATGCGGGAAGCCTGTTTTTCCGGCTGCTCCAACTGAACCGGCTAGTCCCGGTGCAGGGGTCCCTTCAAAAGGAATCGTTTCTGCTACATCCCTGGTCTGTGAACCCGGTTCAAAAATTGCAAAAAACAGCAACAGGGTCAGCAGTACCTGGGTCATAAGTGTCACCACCGCAACCTGGTAGCGCATTGCAGCATGTTGTCCGGCCACATGATCCAGGTAGGTCCGGAGCAGCAGGTAGAGAATGCCCCCGGTCCATACCGAATGTATCAATGCGGAAAGCAGGGCAGGGGCAAATTCATTTTGGATGACAAGCAGATCATTCATCCTCTTCCAGTTTACTGATCAATGCCCGGATCTGAGCAAGCTCTTCCGTTGAAGGTCGATAATTCCCCAATGCATGAACAAGGAGATCAGAGGTCTTGCCATCGAATACGGAATCGATCATATGTGACAACATATCCTGCCTGGCATCTTCCGGTCCCAATGCAGGCGCATACACATGGCTTCGGGTCGATTCATCCCGGTCCAACAACCCTTTTTCATGCATAATCTGCATGATTTTCAACGTATTTGTATACCCGACCCTCCGCTCGGCGTTTAATTTTTCATTCACATGCCTGACGGTGGAAGGACCGTCTTTCCACAATACCGATAAAACGGTAAGCTCAGAATCAGTTGGTTTCATGCCGTTAGAATATAATTAAGTACGAATTCTTTCGTACAAATGTACGTAAGCGTATTGATACAAACAAGAATTACATACGAAATCTTTCGTATTTTAATAAAAATTAACATTTTACTGATGTGTGGGTGGTTCAGGAAATTACAACTGCCTCATAGACAAATATTTCGGATTCCTTCCAGCTGTCTTTTGTCATGCCTAGTTTATTCTCTGCACAGCACTCGAGGAAATCCACAGGTGTAAAGTTATTCTTAACAGCCACCTGCGGTAGCAGTGTGGCACGTCGAAAGCCTTTGATCAGATAGATACCGTGTTTCCCGATCTCTATATCGTCAGCACCATCAACCCGCTGTCTTTTGGATAAGACAGAGAGCTCCAGCTTCATGCCCGGGATATCATCCCTGGTAAGTGGCTGGAACCTGTGGTCCTGCGTGGCGGCCTGGATGGCCATCTGGTGAATGTTCTCATATAAAGGCACGGATTCTGAAAAAGTACCGATGCACCCCCTGAGTTCCTGGTCCACATATACGGATACAAAAGCACCCATCTTTTCTGAGAGTATTCCGCTCACATCAAACTTTTCCGGAAGGGGAGCTTGCCTGCCGGTCAACAGGTATTCCTGTATCGCCCATTCTGCAATGCTCAACAGCGTATGTTTCTGCTTTTTTAGAAACTCCATGTGTTATTCATTGTAAAACAGTACAGAGATATAATCCACTACTTCGCGGGAAGGGTAGACTTCCCCCGAATGTCCTCTTGCAAGGATGGAGGTCTGATACGCCTGGTTGGTCATTCCGGCATAGGACATGAGTGTCATGATCGGTCCGTACCCACATACAGAAATATTATTGGTGACCACTGTATCTTCCACGGCGGCGGTATCTTTCGCAGTCATTTGGTCCAGCACCAATTGATCTTGTTGTGATCCTTTATCGGGCGCAATAAAATGCGAAAAATCGCTGGAAGCGATGACCATTACATTGCGATGATGTTGTCGCTGTGCCCGGATCAATTTGCCGGCAAGCTCCCCTGCCTGTTCACTTGTCTGCCGTTTCATGCAAACAGGAAGAATTTGAAACGGATGTTCCTGAAAATAATATTGGATGAATGGAATAATCACTTCCGCAGAATGTTCATTCCTGTGCGAAGCAGCATCAAAGGGATAGGAAAGGGAAGTACCAAGGGCATGGTCCTGTGCGACAGTTCCTGCTGAATTCCTCCAGCTTTCGTGCGGATCAAGCGCGATGTCCGGTCCGGAGCCAGTATGGTTCGGATGAAATATGACGAATGTTTCCGGCAGTTCCCCACGCTTTTTCAGTAATCTGAAAAAAGGGATGGTCTGGTAACCACTATAAACATGTCCTGCATGCGGAACAACCGCGCCCAGGGTCTGATCGTATGTCCCTTCATGATCCGGGTATCTTGATGCACGTTCAAGTTCCTCGATCTGCTGAAAGATCGCCTCCTTGCCATGGGGATAAAACCTTCCCTCTACTGCTGCTTCTCTGATCATTGTTTTCTGAATTTTCCGTGGATCTTCGTGTTGCATTGCACACATCTTCCGGAGACGATGCCAGGCATGCGCACCCGGTAGTGTGTGCGGCTGATTAAAAGATTTCCGCATGAAGGACAATTTGTCCCGGTATCCAGTGAGGACCCTGCATTTCCCGGATAGACATAGTCCAGGTGCTCCCTGGCAATGGAAACAAGCTCCCTGAGGGTTTCCACAGGAGTAGGTGACAATTGCATTTTATATTGTGGATAATACCTGGAAAGGTGCAATACCACGCTTTCCCCAAAATGTTCAGCCAGGTATCCGGTCATTTTCCTGAATAATTCCCGGTCATCATTCAAGCCAGGAATCACAAGAAAAGTGATTTCAAGGTGTTTGCCGGCATTATGAATAATTTCCAGGGATCGAAGCACCGGATCGAGCCTGGCCCCGGTGACCTTCCTGTAGAATGCATCGGTAAAAGCCTTCAGGTCGATATTGAAAGCTTCCATATAGGGCAGGAGGTCTTCCAGCGGT
>CAZPTO010000399.1:0-3482 GCA_964589155.1 uncultured Bacteroidaceae bacterium
CCAAACAGTAATACGTGTTGATCCAAGCCCGTTATACTACAGCAGCGGCAGGTGAAATTAATCTTCACTGACCTTTTCCCGGACCAGTGCACCTGACTGATAAATACTGATGCGGCTTCTGGCCAGCTCGTGCCCGTCGCTTGACAGGATTACATCGCAGGTTTCGGGGATCCGGTAATAAAAATGATTATACAAATCCGTTTCGGGTTGCTGTGGAAGCAGGTTCCGCAAGCTTCTCGCCTCTCCGGCCGGAAGAATCAACAGTTCCACAGGACTACCCTCTTCTGCCCCCATCCCCTGCCCTTCAGAAAAAAGATCAAGCGCATAGCGTTCCGTTTCCAGTGAGCCTGCAGGCAGCAGGAAATACTTCTTGCTAAAATGTTCGGTATAAGATTTTCCGATAAACAGGGAAAGGTATTCCGCTTCCAGCCTGTCCAGTCCGGCAAGGGCGGTTTCAAGGTCAAAATCAGCCGGCAAAGGGTCTACAAGTCCTGCAGACAGGTAATACCGATCAGAGCGAATCTCAAGAATGAGCCGGGCAGCTTCCTCTGCTTTCCTTTCAATGGTTTTACGCTCCATTTGTTCGGTAGTCACCGGCACTTTTACAAAAGAAGTATCTGTGATCAATGTCTTATAAATGGTCTGTTCCTTTTTCTCCTCGTTGGGTTCCATGGTTACATCTTTAAAAATAACGCCCTTCGGACCTTCCCTGCCTGTTGCTGATCCGATTTCTGTACTGATGCGATAATCTCCACGAATGATGAGGTCATTCTCCTCTGCCCATTTCACCATTTCATGCCCGGGGTTGCCCTCGACTCCTGATACCGTGTACAATTTGGAAAGATCCGGTTCCGTCGTATTTTCCATCCTGGCACCATCAATATACCAGGCTTCGGTCCGCATTTTACCGGCTCCCTCAATGCCCAGCATCCGCTGCGCATAATCAGCATAGGGGCCCGGGACAAATACCTCTTTCCGGTAATCAATTTGCACCTTCAACCCAGTCTGTGGTAAGGCATATATCAATGTTGAACTGGTTTCCGGTGGTTCATATCCGAGTTCAGTAACCAGGAAACGATTGGGTACTGAACATGCAGCGAACAGTAAAAAAGTTAGTGTTACAAAAAATATTTTTCTCATCAGTAAAGTATCATTTATGTTGGTCATAACAAACACATCATGAACGACGGTCAAAAATCCCGCCCGTGCGTCCCTCATGCAGGAATGGAGTGTCCAGTATAGTAATGAACGCTTTCCCAAGGTGATTTATGATATCACCTGCGATCAATGCCTCCTGACCCAGGGTATCAGCGGCAAGATCTCCTGCCAGTCCATGTGTATAAACCCCTGCAGTAGCAGCTTCACCGGGCGCGATCCCCCGGGCAAGCAAAGATAAAATTATTCCTGTTAACACGTCTCCACTGCCTCCTGTTGCCATACCCGGATTGCCAGTGATATTGAAATAGTAGCTTCCATCGGGAAAAGAGACACCTGTATAAGCACCCTTCAGGACAATGATCACGTTGTATTTCTTCGAGTAGATGATCTGCTTTTTGTGACGGGTCCATGCATCCGTGGAAGCACCGGCAATACGGTCAAACTCACCTGGATGGGGTGTAAGGATCGAATGCTCAGGAATCTTTTCCAACAGCGAAGGATCTTCCCCGATGATATTCAGCGCATCAGCATCGAACAACAGGGGTTGTGATGCCTTCTCAATCAGTGCTTCCAGGCCAAGCCTGCTTTCATCACTCGTTCCCAGTCCGGGACCAATTGCGATCGCCGAATATTTATCAATCGCAGGAGGAGCGCTGAAGCAGCGGTCATGCATATCAATGCTCACAATTGCTTCAGGGAATGCAGTCTGAACGACCTGGTACCCCGTCCCGGGAATATGCAGGGTAACCAGTCCTGCCCCACTACGCAGCGCTGCCTCTCCGGCAAGCAGGGCCGCCCCCATCATTCCATAGGAACCGGCTATGGCGAGGGCATGTCCGTATATGCCTTTGTGATCAAACTTGTTTCTTTCCGGCAGGATCCCGGCAACTGCCTCGCGGCCGATCACCTCATAGCTTGCCGGCGTATTGCTGATGGCAGCTGTATGCAGACCAATATTGAGCACATGCCAGTTTCCTGTATATTTTCGATTTTCTGCGAAAAAGAATGACAGGAAAGGGAATTGGAAGGTGTAGGTTTCTTCAGCCTGCATAATTGCATCGGGATCATTTTCGCTGTTGTCCTCACCAAACAGGCCACTTGGAATATCGATCGAAACGATGGAATTTCCGGAAGCATTGAGGTGTTGGATCAGCTCCCTGTAGACTCCTTCAACGACACGGGTTAATCCTGATCCGAACAACCCGTCGACCAGGACTTCACCAGGGTGTATTTCGGGAAAATCACTTTCAACGCGGACCTGGTGCACCGGAACAGCATCACCCTCCAGCAGTCGCTCAAGGTTCATTTTGCAGTCAGGCGATAACTTACCTGATGTGCTGACCAGGTAAACAGTAACCGAGTATTGCCGGAGTGAAAGCAGGCGTGCCATGGCAAGTGCATCTCCACCGTTGTTGCCCGGACCTGCAAAGATTACCACAGGTCTGTTCACTTTGTAGTGGCGCACAAAACGGTCTGTAAGTCTTGTTGCAGCCCGTTCCATCAGATCAATGGATTTGATGGGTTCTTTTTCAATCGTAAACTTATCAATCTCGTGGACTGCTTCAGCGGAAAAAATTTTCATGTTCCCAATTTTTATATAAAGTTACAGAAAGGCAGGGAACGAACAAATATCTAAATATTCTTCAACACAATTTGGGTTTTTACCTGAAAAAGATTTTTATATTTGTTGCCAATCCATAAACGAATAGAAACTAAAAAATTAATTCTATGTTTAAAGGGCACCCAAAGGGATTATTTGTAGCATTCTTCGCCAACATGGGAGAAAGGTTTAGCTATTACACCATGCTGGCAATATTTGTATTATATCTTCAAGCCAGGTTTGGGTTTAGCGCCGGGGCAGCCGGGGATTATTACGGCGGCTTCCTGTTTGGCATCTATTTCCTTCCGATCCTTGGGGGAATAATTGCTGACAGATGGGGATACGGACGCACCATCACCTGGGGTATCCTGATCGCCTTCCTGGGGAAGATCATCCTGACCGTACCGGGATATTCCCAGGGCTTTTTTTCGATGCAAAATGAACTTATCATCATTATCATAGCACTGTTTGTGATTTCCCTTGGAACAGGATTATTCAAAGGGAACCTTCAGGCACTGGTAGGTAAACTTTATGACTATCCTGAATTTGCCCCGAAAAGGGATAATGCGTTCAATATATTTTACATGGGTATTAATATTGGGGCATTTCTCGCGCCCTATGCCGCAACCAGTGCTGTAAAATCTGTATTGAGCAGAAATGGCTTTCTGTATGAAAACAGCATGCCACACCTGGCCAATCTCCAGGCGAAAGCGCATCCTTTTCT
>CAZPTO010000400.1:0-3392 GCA_964589155.1 uncultured Bacteroidaceae bacterium
ACAATAACAGGTATCCAAGTGGTATGGCAAGACTAATGAGGATGATCGTTCCCCTTGGTTTGAGGAAAGCCTCCAGCCGGTATGCAAAAAATGATGCAAATGCAACTGTGAGATTGAGCGCAGCCCAAAGAAGTCCGAACCATACTTTGTCAATTCCATTGTGCTCAAAAAATTTCTGAGCGAACCAGGCCATCGTGAGCGTTGCACATCCGGTAAATGCCGAAAACAGGATATTCCTGCGCAGGATCTTATTTCCCACCAGTGCGAATTTTGAAACATCAAGAATCTCCCTGAAATCACTGTTCATTAATTTTTTATGGCGATCAGGTTCCCGGAGGGTGAACGCAGCCGGTACAGCAATGGCTGCTACCAAAATCTGCCCGTAATAGGGTGCTCTGAGTGATATGGTCACCAGCGCTATGCTTAATAATGCAGCGGCAGCCTCTGCAAGATTTCCCAGTGAACTGATCCGGCCCTCGAAGCGGCTGTATTTTTTCTGCTGTTTACGCTCCATGAGCGAATCATATAACATAGCTGAATCTGCGCCCGAAACACAGCTCTGACCGATCCCTAAAATGATCTCTGCCACTAAGAATCCCCAGAAACCGTAGCTGAAGCCATACATCCCAAATCCAGCCACCCCCATCACAGCGCCCAGCATCAGGGTGCGCTTTCGTCCCCAGACATCGGCAAGGTATCCCGAAGGAATCTCCAGGATCACGATCATGATGGAATAGACCGCCTGGAGGACCATGATGTCTTTCATTGTCAAACCATTGCTTTCATAAAAAAGCACCACGATGGGCATGTACAACATGAACCACTTGGCAATCTTGATAATATACAGCCGTGGTATATTTGGATGAGAAATCATGGCCGCAAAGATAGAAGGAATGATTAAAATATAAGAACAGAACAGCGTAATGTGTATTCACACAAGTGTTGTAAAATACATTTGATGTGAATGCTCAGGTTGTATCTTTATACAATCAAAATGACATTTCCTATGGCTTCCACCCTGATTGAAAAGATATTGGCAAACCATGCGGATGGTCGCGCGGTTCACCCTGGTGATATCGTTGATGTTGAGATCGATGCAAGGGTGGCGCGTGACTTTGGCGGTGCCAATGTAGTCAGGAATATCCTGGACCATCACCTCACGATCGATGATCCTGGAAAGACCTTTTTTACTTTTGACTGCAATCCGACAGGATCGGATCAGAAGTATGCCGCAAACCAGCACAAGTGCAGGATTTTTGCCCGGGAGCACGGGATCAGGGTGTATGACATTAATAAAGGAATCGGTACGCATATCCTTATTGAAGAGGGTCTTGCTTTTCCAGGAACAACAGCAGTATCCACCGATTCGCACGCAAATATCCTTGGAGCAGTAGGTGCATTTGGACAAGGGATGGGAGATAAAGACATTGCAGCAGCCTGGAGCAATGGGAAGATATGGTTCAAAACTCCCCCTTCCGCGAAAATCGTTCTCGAAGGTGCGCGTCCCGCGAATATCACTGCAAAAGATATTGTGCTGAACCTGCTGGATCGCTTTGGCTCAAACACCTTGCTGGGTTACGCCGTTGAATTGTACGGCGATGTGGTGGATGCAATGCAATTGGATGAACGGATTACAATCTCGTCCATGGCTACAGAGCTGGGGGCGATCATCATCTTTCTGCCCCCCAACAGGGACGTGATCAGGTATTGTGAATCGCGTGCCAGGCAGAAGATCAATCCGCCAAAAGCCGATGAAAATGCAGCCTATGACCGCGAAGAACGGCTGGATATAACATCTTTCAGAAAGCTCGTCTCCTTACCCGGAAAACCACACGATACTGTTAGTGTACCAGAAGAAAAGGTATGGATCGATTCCGCCTTTGTAGGCAGTTGTACAAATGGACGGATGCAGGATATCGAGGAAGCAGTGCGTGTCCTGAAAGGAAGGAAAGTAGCCCCGGGTGTGGTGCTGAAAGTTGTTCCGGCTACAGATGCTGTCTGGCAAAAGGCCCTGGAAGCTGGTTTTATCGAAGTCCTGAAAGAAGCAGGGGCGCTGATCTCCAATGCCGGCTGCGCCGGCTGCGCTGCTGGTCAGGTGGGCCAGAACGGACCAGGTGAAGTGAGCATCAGTACAGGGAACAGGAACTTCCCCGGGAAACAGGGCCAGGGCCAGGTATATCTTGCAGGCCCCGATGTCGTTGCTGCATCGGCTGTGGCAGGATTCATTACCACGCCAGACAGGATCCCTGATGAGATCCCGGAACGCCCTGCAGCTACCAGGCATGATCCCTCAAATGTGCAAAGAAAGCAGACCTCCTGTGACGATCAACCCCTGGAACGTTCAGGAAAAGTATGGGTGATCAATAAAGATGATATTGATACCGATATGATCTACCATAATCGTCACCTGGCCATCACTGAACCAGGGGAAATGGGAGCCTGTGCCTTCGGTAACCTGGAAGGATATGAGGATTTTCCGGAGAAGGCAGCTCCGGGTGATTTTATCCTGGCAGGTAAAAATTTCGGAGCAGGAAGTTCCAGGCAACAGGCAGTGGACTGCTTCAAGGCACTCGGTATCGCCGGAATCATCGCAGGTTCCTTTGGTGCCATTTATGAACGCAATGCTATCAATTCTGCATTCCCGATAATTACTGGTATCGACCTGGAGCACCTGGATGTACAAACAGGCGACCAGGTCCGTGTGAATTTTGAGAAGGGGACAATGGTGCTGCTGAAAAACGAACAAACCCTGCAGCTCAATCCCTTCTCTGAAGTACAAATGGAAATATACAGGAATAACGGTCTATTTTAAAAACAGAAGATTATGAGATTGATCATACCGGATAACTATACGTCCATACTTGGACTGAAACAAACAGAAACGGCGCTTAAGCTGATGAAAGAGCATTTTGAAATTGGATTGTCTTCGGAGTTGAGACTGCGCAGGGTAACAGCACCCTTATTCGTGCTGAGTTCGACGGGTCTGAATGATAACCTGCGCGGAGTCGAGGAGCCCATTGAGTTTAAAATAAAGGACATGCGGGACCAGGAGGCTGAAGTGGTCCAGTCACTGGCCAAGTGGAAACGCATGATGCTGCGGGATTACGATATCGAAATCGGCAATGGGATCTATACGGATATGAATGCGCTCCGTAAAGATGAGGAGCTGGATAACCTGCACAGTGTTTACGTTGACCAATGGGACTGGGAAAGGGCGATCAGGAAAGAGGACAAAAACCTGGACTACCTGAAGAATGTGGTACGCCAGATTTATGCAACGATCAGGAGGACAGAGTTTTATCTTTTTAGTCTATTTCCGAAAATCCGTCCCCAGCTGCCGGATGAGATCACCTTTATTCATGCTGAAGAGCTGTATGAGAAGTATCCGGACC
>CAZPTO010000401.1:0-3323 GCA_964589155.1 uncultured Bacteroidaceae bacterium
AAAAGTATTTTTGCTGGGGGTGCGTGGGTGTTACCGGCGCCTTTATGTTCTACCATCCCGGCACCGAAGCTTATGTGATCGGAACATTTAATGACAAATCCTATACCTCCAAAGCATTAAGATTTATGCTCACGAAGGTTATCAAGCCTTTGCTGACAATCGAATAACCCGAAGCAAAACGACCAGCAAAACTGGAGGATAATGACCTGCATATCATTTTTTGTCTTTTTTAACAAGTTCGCTTTGTTATAATTAAAAATCCCCGGCATCTGAAGGGCACCTGCCCGTTGTCCCAAATTCGAATACACCCGTATACATTACGGATCTTACCTGAAAACCGATGTTATTTTTGCTCCTTGCCTTTTGCTTTTTGCTGGTTGGGTCCGTTGCAGCGGACCAGCGCCTGGATCCGGTTTTT
This sequence comes from uncultured Bacteroidaceae bacterium, assembly GCA_964589155.1. Lineage (GTDB taxonomy): Bacteria > Bacteroidota > Bacteroidia > Bacteroidales > M55B112. The sequence goes on from CAZPTO010000401.1 coordinate 419, forward strand.
CACGTCGAGTTTGATGTAGATATTCTTCAGGTGGTACTTCACCGTGTTTTCCGAGATGAACATTCGCTCGGCGATCACGGCATTGCTGCAGCCCTGACCCATGAACCACAGGATCTCGCTTTCACGCTCTGTGAGTCCCCAGCCGCCATATGCTTTTGAAGGCACCTCCTCCCCCATTGGTTCTGAAGCAGATACCGGTTTTTCCTCTGCCATGAGAAAATGATGAAGCTCAGCATTCATACGCTTCAGTGCATGGTTTTTGTTCCTGATCCACAGCCACCCGATCATGGTCATGGAAACACCAAGCATCAGTAAACCGGCGATCACCGCCCACTGGAGCCTGATCCGGCTCTCCTGGATGGTATTGGCCTGTTCGAGAATCCTTACCTGTTGTTCCCGCGATTCAGCTTCATACCTGGCCAGCAATTCGGATACACGCCGATTGGATTCAGCTGCATTTACGCTGTCTTTCAGTGTATTGTGACGTTCCAGGTGCAGAAGGGCAAGCGCAGGCTTCCCCAGTGCACGATAATTCCTGTAATAGCCTTCTTCGCGATCCATTCTGTCGACCAGGTACCTGTCGTCACACAATGCCGCTGCGCTGTCCAGGGCAAAGATCGAACGCTCGTAATTTCCCATTGCGTAAAGGGTCGAGCTGATCGTCTGCCAGGAAGTCATCATACCGTACCGGTCATTCATTTTGCGGTCGATTTCCAGGCCTTTTCTTTTAAGCTGCAGCGCCTCATCATATCGCTGTTCCTTCTCCAGCACCTCGGCCAGGTTGGAATACCCGACGCTCTCCCCCGCATTGTACCGGTTCTCAACGGAAACATCAATCAGTTTGCGATAATATAACGCTGCAGAATCAAGGTCACCAGAAAGTTCGTAAAGGTAGGCGATCTCGTTGTAGATATTGGCTTCTACCCTGTAATCCTCAAGCAGCGGAACCAGTTCCAGGGCCTGGCGACCATACTTTTTTGCTTCATCCAGGCGACCCAGGAAACGCAATAGCTGGGCAATGTTCCGCGCATCCCTCGCCTTGCGCCCGTGATCGTCAGAAAATTCCACCCTGCGGTAGGCTTCCAAATACCAGATGAACGCAGAGTCGTGTCTTGAAAGGTATTCATAGCACCTGCCCAGGCCGCTCATGGCATCGACAACAAGACCTGTTGATGTGATCTTCTCTGTATGATCCAGCACCTCAATGAAATACCGCTTCGCAAGATGTTCCTCCGATGCATTCATAAAACTGAGACCGGCCAGGTAGAGAAGCTCAGCGCGTTCATCCACGGTGCTCGCCGGGTAGCCCTTGTTGATCAGTTTTTCATAGACCCGGGCAGCATCCCTGTACATTCCTGCATCCTTCAACGAATCAGCCAACCGGCGATCATTCAATGGAGCCTTTTGCTGAAGGGAGTGACGTGCAGACAGGATAGTGCCCCCAAAAAAATAACCGATCAGAAGGAGCATGATGGTCAGGCAGGATGGGTGCGATCGCCGGTACATGATTCATCAAGTTACTTCATTCCGGTGAGTTTGAAAAGGATCGGAACGCTTATTACACAAAAGATGCTAAAGAAAATGTTGAACAACCTGTTTTTAACAAAACTACCCGAACGGGTAGGACAGGGTGTATCAAGGATATGTAACTTGTTTCCAGCTTCTAAAAAAGATGAACGAGGAATCAAAACTGACCCACCGGGAAATGAAAATCCTGGAATCCCTCTCCGCAGGAGCATCCAATTCAGAGATCTCCCGCACACTCGATGTATCAGTCAACACGGTAAAATATCATCTGAAACACATTTACCGTAAGCTGAATACAAGGAACCGTGTTGAAGCTGCCGACCGTTTCAGACAGATCCGGCTTCAGAACAAAACAGATTTTTCCATCACAAACCATCCATTGTCATGAAAACAGCCGTACCCGCTACCCGCATCTTTATCCTGCTCGTAATTGCCTTCATGCTCTCCCTGAATATACATGCACAACTCTCCGGAGCCTATACCATCGGGAAAGGAGGGGACTATGAAACTTTCACCGACGCTGCAGCTGACCTGAATAAGGTCGGTGTCTCAGCTTCTGTTACGTTTAATGTGCTCAGCGGAACCTACACTGAACAGTTCATACTGGGTACGATCACCGGGACCAGTAAATTCAACCCGGTTGTTTTTCAGTCCCAATCCGGAAATGCAGCGGATGTGACCGTTGAATTTGATGCTGAACAAATCAACAACAACTATATCGTGCGACTAAGTGACTGTCAACACGTGGGTTTTAAGAACCTGACGTTCCATGCCACGGGACTTGGACGGGTATTTGAACTGCTGGGCAGCCCGGGATTCATCGGTATATCGGGCTGCAACCTTTCAGGGAGTTATCAAACCGGTGCCACGACGAATGCCGCCATCATTTTTTCCGATGGCCAGCAACCTGAATACATCAATATCACCGAAAACCAGTTCTCAGATTGCGGCTACGGAATCTACATTGCAGGAAATCTTAATGGCATTCCAGGTGTAAATATAGCAGGGAATATCTTTTTAAACAGCGGGTACACTTCCATCTACCTTTCAAGGATGCTGCATCCCAAGGTGACCATGAATGATATTCTTGACGGGAATTTCGGAATTCACATTACCTCCGGGGAAGAAGGACTGGAGGTATTAAAAAACCGGGTGGCCACATCGATCGAAGGAATCAAAATCAATTTTGCCGGGAACGAGGTCAAGGGATTGGTAGCCAACAACTTTATTTCTGTGGTTGGGGTTTCCGATGGAGCCGGGCTCAATATTCAAAATTCGTCTGAGCTGAGTGTCGTGCATAACTCTGTCCTGATGAATTCCATTAACGGTTGCAGAGCGTTCTATTGCAACTCCAACACCGGGGGAACCATCCAGGTTG
>CAZPTO010000402.1:0-3305 GCA_964589155.1 uncultured Bacteroidaceae bacterium
CATCTTCGCCCACTAAATCCATCAGGTATACCCGGTCATCAGACACCGTGGGACCAGAATAGCCGGTACCCACTTCAGCTTCCCAGGTTTTGCGCAGATCGCTGCTGTCAAGGGAAGATTTCTGAAGGTCCGTCTGCCAGACCCCATTGCGTTGAGGGCCCATCCATTGGGGCCACTCATGTGTCTGCAGCGGCTGGCTTTCAGAGCAGGAACAGAACAAAAGTGCGGTCAGCAGGAAAAGGGAGGTGCCCTTGAGGCGGGCAGCGATTGTGACCTGGAGACGAGCAGCGCATGTGATCATCATTGTCCGGAACATATGCATGGTTTTAATTTCAGGAAGTAAAGAAAGTAAAATTTATAGAAAATGCCTTTCAAATACCTTTTTCCCAGGGACAACAATTCCTGGTTGTTATATATTTTCAGGTGTCTTATTGTTGTCGTTCGTTGTCTTTATTAATTATAAAATGGATTTTGTAGTTGCCGCTCAGAGCTTGTCGCATCATTCACCGCTGAATAGGAAAAACCGAAATAACTGCCTATTTTTAGCATTGGAAAAATATAATCCAGTATAAAATGGCTTACAGTGAAAGTGCCGGAAGGCTTAAAGAGATGATCGAAAAAGCGATCGAGGACCACAGGATCACAAGAAAAGAGATGGACCTGATTATTCATATTGCCACGGAAGACGGACATATCGATCCGCAGGAGCAGTCGCTGCTGGAACAACTCAACGACATGATCAATAACCGGGAGGTGAAGATTGTCCCATAATGCACCGTCAATATGGCATGGACAGATGATGATGCATTCCTGCCAGGGGGATGGTAGACAGATGTATTTTTAATTTTTTGGTTGTATGATACGGAAATTATTCACCAGCCTGTTGCTGTTGCTCCTGCTGGGTGTAGTCCTGGTTGCACAGCAGGACAATTTTGTAGAGCGGGACTATGTCAAGCACAGTTATGACATTGAAATGCGTGATGGTGTAAAATTGCACACCATTGTTTATGCCCCGAAGGACAAGTCGCAGGAATACCCCTTTCTGATCTGGCGTACACCCTATTCCATCGGGCCCTATGGCGACCGGATGCGTTCCAGGCTGTCTCCCAATAAATGGATCGAGGAGGATAAATATATTTTCGTTTTCCAGGATGTGCGCGGCAAATACATGTCGGAAGGAGCATTTGTAAATATGCGGCCCGTGCTGGCGGAATACAATTCAGAAGAGGATGTGGATGAGACCACCGATACGTGGGACACGGTGGACTGGTTGATAAAAAACATTAAGAACAACAACGGGAGGGCCGGGATGTACGGAGTTTCCTACCCTGGATTTTATGCAGTGATGGGAAGCATCAATGCCCACCCGGCCATGAAAGCCACCAGTCCGCAGGCACCCATCTCCGACTGGTTCCTTTGGGACGACATGCACCACAATGGTGCATTTGCCTTGCCCCTCACGTTCAATTTTTTCCAGTCCTTCGGTCAGCCAAGACCCGAACCCACCACCAGCAGGAGCCCGGGCTTAGCGTATCATTCTGCTGATATGTATCACTTTTTTCTCGACCTGGGACCGGTAAAAAATATCAACGAAAAATATTTGCACGGAGAGATTGAATTTTGGAACCAGGTCATGGCCCATCCCGATTACGATGCATTCTGGCAGGCGAGGAGTACGCTGCCGCACCTGGACGATATCAGCCCGGCTGTGCTGACCGTGGGAGGCTGGTATGACGGGGAGGATCTTTCCGGGGCATTGCATACTTATAAAACCATTGAAAAAAATGACCGTGATGCGGTGAACCGATTGGTGATAGGTCCATGGACGCATGGCGGCTGGCATTATCCTCAACTGGACAAGCCCAGTCTGATCCCGTTCAGGCAGGACGATCCCGATTTTTTCCTTCGGGATGTGGAGGCGCCTTTTTTCCGTTATTATTTGAAAGGAGAGGGGAGTATGGAGCTTCCGGAAACGTGGGTGTTTGAAACGGGTGCAGACCAGTGGCACGCGTATAATGCCTGGCCCCCTGAAGATCTGGAACCGGAGAAGTTGTTCCTGCGTGCAGACCTGGAGATTGGAACCACGCCGCCCGGAAAGAATGAGGTTGCTTACCAGGAATTCGTCAGCGATCCCGGTAAGCCGGTCCCCTATACGGGTATCTTCCATAGTGCGCGTTCGTTTTACAACAGTCAGTACCTGAGCGAGGACCAGCGTTTTGCAGCGACACGGCCGGACGTGTTGGTATTCGAAGGCGAAGTGTTTGATAAAGATGTGATCTATTCCGGTCCGGTGCAGGTGGATCTGTATGTGTCTACTACCGGTACCGATGCCGACTGGGTGGTGAAACTCATTGATGTGTACCCGGATACGGCGGATAACCTGGGGATGCATCCCCGTGAAATCGAGATCGGCGGGTACCAGATGTTGGTGCGGGGTGATATTTTCCGCGGTAAATACCGCAACAGCTTTGAACATCCCGAGCCTTTTGTGCCCGGAGAAGTGACGCATATTCGGTTTGATCTGCCGGATATCAACCACCGTTTCCGGAAGGGGCACCGGATCATGGTGCAGGTCCAGAGCAGCTGGTTCCCTTTGTTTGACAGGAATCCACAGACTTTTACAGACATATATTCATGTGATGAGGATGCTTTTATCAAGGCAGTACACAGGGTGTACCACACTCCTGAATATCCCTCGAAACTGACATTATTCAGGAATTAGTGCGCCTGGACCTTTTAAATGTTCAAGTTTGGCCTTGGATCGCACGATAGATTGGTTTATCTTGTCTTGAAGTACCAAACTGTACAGGCATGAAAAATATTTTTCCGGGAATTATCCTGCTTATTCTCCTGGTCGCAGGTTGCCGCGACAAAGTAAAAGATGAACTACGTGGTCCTTATGCAGCAGCTATTGAGGAATCCAGGCATTTAATGGATTCATTATTAAAGACAGGAAATGCTCCGGGCATGGATATTGCGGTATCATTGCATGGGGAGGTGGTATGGTCTGAAGGTTTTGGATATGCCGATCTCGAACACCAGGTGAAAGTGATTTCCGGCAAAACACGGTTCAGGATCGGGAGTGTATCCAAGCCCATAGCTGCTGCTTCCGTTGGCAGACTGATGGATATGAAAAAGATCGACCTGGATGCTCCCATACAAACCTATGTACCCTATTTCCCCGGAAAACGTTATCCTGTTACCCTGCGGCAAGTCGGAGGCCATCTAGCCGGGATCAGGCACTACCGGAACCGGGAGTTTATGCTGGCCGAACATTTCAATACAGTAGAAGAGGGGATCGCTAT
>CAZPTO010000403.1:0-3094 GCA_964589155.1 uncultured Bacteroidaceae bacterium
AAATTTGATTTTGGGCTCGGTACCCGAGGGCCGCACACTAACCTTTGTGCCATTTTCCGTAAGGAACTGCAGGACATTGGATTTGGGCAGACCGGTGGGTTGCACATTACCGGTCACTTTATCGAATGTCTTCTGCAACTGGAAATCCTTGACCATGACCACTTTTGAGCCATCGATCACAGCCGGTGGTGCGGACCTGAAATTCTCCATCATCGCGGCAATCTCCTCTGCACCTTCCTTGCCATGCCTGTAGACAGAAACCAGGGATTCTTTGTAGAAAGCGTATTCCTGGTAAATATCCAGCAACAGGTCAAATACGCTTTTGCCCTGTTCGCGTGCCCAGGCTGCGATCTCGGCGATCATGGAACAGGTGGTCACCGCATCCTTGTCCCGGACAAAATCACCGATCATGAACCCATAGCTCTCTTCGCCACCGCCGATGAAGGTCATCTCTCCTTCATATTTGTGGATCAGGTCCGCAATGAACTTGAAACCGGTGAGCACGTCAAAATACCTGATGTCATAGTGTTTGTAAATATCAGCAACCAGTTCAGTGGTGACAATGGTTTTGGCCATGAACTCTTTGCCCTGCAACAATCCCTTGGCACTCCATTGTGAAAGGAGATAATAGGTGAGCAGCACCGACATCTGGTTGCCATTGACCAGGCTCAGTTTACCGTGATTGTCCCTGACCGCGATTCCGACCCTGTCCGCATCAGGATCCGTGGCCATGACCAGGTCGGCTTCAACTTCATCAGCCTTCTTTAATGCCAGGTCAAGTGCCGCGGATTCTTCTGGATTCGGGGATACGACGGTGGGAAAATCTCCGCTCACCACGTCCTGCTCGGGCACATTATATATGTTCTTAAATCCCAGTCGGCGCATTGCCTCGGGAACCATGTAAACACCTGTTCCATGGATCGGGGTATACACAATCTTTATGTCTGAATGATGCTCGATGAGATCAACATTCAGGGCTTTGGAAACAGAAGCGGCAAGGAATTTTTCATCAATTTCCTTCCCGGCCGTCTGGATCAGCGAAGCATCACCGTCGAACTTTACATCATCGATCGAGGAGATCTTTTTCACCTCTTCCACGATATTCTCATCATGGGGATGGATGATCTGACCCCCGTCTTCCCAGTAAGCCTTGTAGCCATTGTATTCTTTTGGATTGTGGGAAGCAGTTACCATGACACCGGCCTGGCAATTCAGCTCACGAATTGCAAAACTCAGCTCGGGTGTGGGACGGAGACCATCGAACAGGTAAGCCCTGATCCCGTTTGCGGAGCACACATCCGCGGTAGTTTGTGCGAAAAGCGGACTGTTGTTCCGGCAGTCGTGCGCAATTACTATGCTGATCTCCTTCCTGTCCCTGAATTCCTGTAGCATGTAATTGCAGAGTCCCTGGGTGGCCATACCCACCGTATAGATATTCATGCGGTTTGTACCTACACCCATGATGCCACGTAATCCACCGGTCCCGAATTCCAGGACGCGGTAGAAGCTTTCGATCAGCTCCTGCTCGTCATGCTCCAGCATGCGTTCGATCTTTTGCCTTGTTTCGTCATCAATGTTACTATTCAGCCATTGCTGGGCCTTCTCTCTTACCTGTTGAAGTAAATCTTTATTTTCCATCGCGCTTCTAATTGCAATTTGTTAACGATTTAATTTTTCAATACACCGTTGCAGTCCGGATTTCCAATGCGGGATTGAAAGTTGATAGTACTGCCTGATCTTTTCTTTATTCAGTACTGCATATGCAGGTCGTGCTGCGGGGAGGGGATAGTCTTTGGTTTCAATGGGCAGGATCCTGCAATCAGACCGGGTGATTTCCCGGATCTCATACGCGAAGTCGTACCAGGATGCGATACCCTCATTGGAGTAATGCAAAATGCCCGGAATGAATGCACCGGTACCCGCCTCGATGATCTTTATGATTGCCCCGGCAAGGTCGGTTCCGAAAGTGGGGGTCCCAACCTGGTCATATACGACCCGGAGCTCCTCCCTTACATTCATCAGCCGGATCATTGATTTAACAAAATTATTTCCGTAAGTGGAATACAACCAGGAAGTGCGCACAACCATGGCGGTTGCACATGCAAGCACTGCTTTTTCACCGTTTCTTTTGGACCTTCCGTAGGCACTCAGTGGGGCGGGGGAATCGGATTCCTTTAGCGGGCGGGTATGGTCACCAGCAAATACATAGTCGGTGGAAATATGAATAATACGGCTCCCGCTATCGTTCCCATATTCCGCCAGCAAGGCCGGGATCCCGGCATTCACCTCTTCTGCATGTTCCTTTTCCTCTTCTGCCCTGTCTACGGCAGTATATGCCGCGCAGTTAATGATCCAATCGGGCGCCACCCCTGAAAGGAATGCCAACGCTGCCGAGCGGTCGGTCAGGTCCACATCCCCTATATCAATAAACGTAAATACAGCATCAATGTGCTGGCTGAGTTCCCTTATTGCCGAGCCCAGCTGACCATTGCCGCCTGTTACCAGGATCTTCTGTGCCATAGGATCAATGATTAAAATCTTTCAGGTAGGGCAGTTTGCTGTCCTTTTCAGAAACCGATACCTGGTCAGCAGGTATCTTCCAGTCAATCCCCAGTTCCGGATCGTTATACCTGATGCCGGCCTCCGACTCCGGGTGGTAGAGTGCATCACACTTGTAGAGTACTGTTGCTTTTTCGCTCACCACTGAAAAACCGTGACAGAATCCGGCCGGGATCAACAGCTGAATGTGGTTGGCTGAAGTGATCTCCAGTCCATACCACTTTCCAAAAGTGGGAGATCCCTGGCGCATGTCCACCGCTACATCATAAATCGCCCCTTCAAGCACCCTGAGGAGCTTGGCCTGGGCATGCGGTTCTTTTTGCATATGCAGCCCCCGGATCACGCCATACGAGGACCGTGATTGATTGTCCTGCACAAAGCGGGTGTCCACACCTGCCTCCCTGAACAGCTTTTCATTGTAACTTTCAAAAAAATATCCGCGGCTGTCTTCGAAGACTTTTGGCCTGATCACCAGCAAACCATCTATTTCTGTTTTCTGTACCTCCATGTCTATTCTGCACCAAAGGTGAATATT
>CAZPTO010000404.1:0-3080 GCA_964589155.1 uncultured Bacteroidaceae bacterium
AAGGGTCGCTGGTCCATCATGCCAAAGGCTTTTCTGTCGATGAGATGTCTTGTCTCGGAGGTGAGGTTGCAGTGGATGCTGATCACATGACTCTGGCGCAGGAGGTTTTCCAGGTCGACCTTCTCTACCCCGAGGTCCGTAAATCGTGCATTTGGAATATAGGGATCCGATGCCACGACTTTATTGAACAGTCCAGCTGCTTTCCGGGCCAGTGTACCCCCGATCCTTCCCAGCCCGATGATGCCCAGGGTTTTCCGGTGCAGCTCAAAGATCTCCGGGAAAGGAGCTTTCCCAAATTGGTCCCTGAATGTGGCGGTTCCCTGGAAGAGTCCTCTTACACTTGCATAGATCATCGAAAGCGCATGGTCGGATACCGAATGGTTCCCGTACCCGCCCACGTTGGCTACCTTGATATTCGCCCGGGAAGCTGCCTCCAGGTCAATGTTCTCATATCCTGCTCCGTAACGGATAATGACTTTTAACTGCGGACACCTTTTGATAAAGGATGCATCGATGTTGGTCCAGCGCACGAACATACCCACAGCATCGGAAGCAAAGTTGGTTTTGCCCTGGTGGTCTTCGCGGTTTCCCCTGAAGATATGCAGTTCATACCCTGCACGGGAAAGTAATTCTTTCTCATAGTGGTAGTGGTCATACCCGGCATCGAGGATTGCTATTTTTGAAGTATGGTGTTGCATTTAAAAAGTTCTTCCTTTAAATAAGCCTTTTTCCCCGGACCTATTTTAATATCAAAATCCCATCTCTTTAGTCAAAACCCCATCTCCTCCAGCAGCTCCAGCATGATATCCGGCCGGTCTGTAATCAGCCCGTCCGCACCTTTTTCAACCAGTTCGCGCATATCCTCCTTGTCATTGATCGTCCAGTAGTGGATGGCCATGTTGTGTTTGTGGGCGCTGTTGATCACATGTTTCCGTGTTAAATTCAGATTGGATTGTTCCATCGGGAGTTGCAATGCCACGGCTTCAGGTGCGTAGAACACACCTGTGAGGGTCTTGGCCGTGATCACAAATTTGGTGGCCTCCTTCTGCGATGTGGAAACCGGGATCGGGTTGTCTTCCAGTCCCTGGAAGGCAGTCAGCGTCTCGTCGTCGAATGCGGCAACAATCATCCTGTCTTCAAGCTGATATTTTTCCACCAGGGCTTTCAGGAGTTCACCGGCACGCTCTCCTCTTTCCCCGCGGTCCTTGATCTCCACGGTATAATACATATCCGGGAAACGGTCGAACACCTCCTCCAGTTTGCAGATCCGCACCGTATCATCCCGGTAAGGGAAGGTGCCGTCCAGTGCTTCAAATCCATCCCCGAAATTGAAGGCCAGCAATTCTTCATATGTATATGCTCCCAGTTCGCCTTCCCCGTCGCTCATCCGGTCAATGGTATGGTCGTGGTGACACACCAGCACATCATCCCTGGTGATCTTCATATCGATTTCCAGGACATCCACACCCAGTTGCACGGACCCCTCGAAGGCCGGCATCGTATTCCCGGGCCACAATTGCTTGGCCCCGCCGTGGGCAATCACCCAGGGGCGTCCGCCCTCTTCAATGATGTATGGATTATCAGGGAGGAAATCCTGTTCAGGAACGCAGGAGGTAAGTGCGATAAGGAGCAGAATGGATGTTTTCTTCAATAACTGCATCTACTGAATGGTGTAAATTCAGGCAGCAAGATAAAAATAATATGATTAGGGTGTGTTGGAATGCAGAAATTCAATGATGGAAACACCTGGCGAACATGACCACCAAATCATCACACTTGTTGAGATTTGGTAAGTCCAGGCAGCGCCAACGTATTTTGCAGTTGATCTACTGGAAAATACGTTGATCTACTGCATTTGCAGTAGATCATGAACATAATTGCCTGCAACCGGGTCATCAGTATTTCTTTATCACCAGGTATTTCAATTCTGTGTCTCCGGCGTTACTGATCCCGTGGGGAACATTGGGCGGACAATACAGGCTTGTATAGGCCCCGACAATTTTAGTCTCCCCGTCGAGATGAAATTCCGCAGTACCTTCCAGGACAAAAAAGAATTCATCGTTTTCATGCGTATGAGGTGGATGCGTTGCCTGGTGGGGTTGTACCACACTGAGTTTGATCGTCCGGCCGTCAATGAACTCCTTATCTGCGAACCAATACTTGTAGCCTGCTGTGGTGGATTCAGCCATTTCCCTGTCAAACTGGTTGACACAATTGTCAATCGTATACTTTTTGCTGAACTCCGGATCCGGGAAATAGCGCATCGGGCTGTACCGCTTGTATGAATCGAATATTTCTTTGTCAGGGCCTACCACACGCGGGTCCCCTGATTGTTCCAATTCCTTCATCAGTGCATGTTTCATCTCCTGTTCGATGACGAAATAATTCATATCCCCCGACAGGTTTTCCAGGCAGTACGGGTCCGAGGTTACATTATAAAACTCAAACTCGGGACGTTTTGCAACAGAAAGATCAAAGAAAGGCATGACGCTTTCATCTTCATGGTTCTCGATGATATAAGATTTGGTCGGCGCTGCATCAATATCTGTAAAGGCCCATTGAGAGTGGTGTATACCGTTTTCATCAATGCCATACATGGGCCTGAGTTCATTTTCGGTGCCTTCTGCCAGCCGTTGGGGAGCTCCTGCCGGCCAGCGTTCCGGTTTCATGTTCCAGATCAGCAGGTAATCCTTGCTGCGGATCATGCGTTGCGGGTACCCCCAATTTTTGTATCGGGAAGAAGAATGCCGTTCCCGTCCGGCAAACACATATTTTTTCCCCGGATCGACGATCCCCTCCTGGTCGGATGAAAGGATATTAACGATGCTTTTCCCCGACATGGGCAACATGCCTTCGGAGCGGGTTCCCGTGATCTCAAGGATCGTGGGGGCAAGATCTGCAAAGCTCACCGGTTGGTCAATGACCCTGCCGCCTGCGTATTTTCCGGGATAGCGAACCGTAAACGGAACATGGATCCCGTATTCATACCCATTTGCTTTTGCCCTTGGGAATGGCATACCGTTATCGGAGGTGACAATGACGATGGTATTTTCCAGTTCCCCGATCGATTCAAGGTAGTC
>CAZPTO010000405.1:0-2834 GCA_964589155.1 uncultured Bacteroidaceae bacterium
TTTTGCACTGTACTCATAAACACTCCAGTGAAAATCAACCTATTCTTCCGTGATCAGTTCCTTTTCCCTGAAATCATACAAACATTCCAGCGTGTCATTCAGACAGGTTTCCTCATCCACCTCGAACTCCTTCATCAGTATCTCCGTAATCTGCTTCACCGCTGTGCCCTGTTCAATGATCTCCCAGATCCTGCTCGCCACACTGTTCAAGGCGTAGTACTCCCCGTTCTTCAGGCTCAGCATCACTACTTCGTCATCGATCATGGAAAATTCCTGGCCGGGATCACGCTGCACAACCGATTCCAATGTGATCTCCACTGTATTCCTTTTCACCATGATATATGCTGCTGTTTTTCAGCTGACTCAACAAATTTAACAAAAATACGGTACAAATATCTTAATAATAATTCACTTTTGTTCAAGGTATCCAAAACGTTCCATCATTACACGGTGTTTTTTGACCAACTTGTTAACACTTGATTCGTCAAGGTGTTCACGCCATGATCCGGATGTGCCCTCGCGGAAGAAAGACTTCATCCCGATTGGCTTCTCCCTGAATCCCTCTTTCTGTTCCATCTCAGCCAGCATCCGGAGATCACTGGCGGCAATCGCTGTCCTGATTTCCGCATCACTCTTCTCTATCCTGGCAAAACGCAGCGCATTCCTGAATGCTGCAAAGGTATCGGTCAGCATATCCTCGTAACGCACCACATGTACCGGTAGTCCCGAACCATCGACCCAGCTGCTTACATGACCCGACCAGTCGGACAATGGTTGCTTCAGCTGGTTGTAGAGCCGGCGTGGTTGATTACAAAAGGCATTGTCCGGATCATTGATTTCTTCCACCATCTCCCCAGGCTGCTTATTCCCATGAAAAGCAAAGGAGACGGTCACGTCGAGCGGATTGCGGATAAAGTAGAGCACGGCCCGCGTGACATCTGCTGGGAATACCGGATTTCCTGAGGGGGTAAGTCCCCATACATCATGCACCTTATGAAACACGGGTTGTGTGGCTTCCTCAGCGATATTACGGTAGACTTCCGGACGCAGTTCATCGATTTCCTCCTGCGAAAGGTCGGAACTGGATACACCTGCATGGTCATCGAAGAGCGAACGCGAACTGGCAATGGGGGTTGAGTGCAGGTCGTTGATGCTTGCCGGGCCCTCCCGGTCCGAAAAAAGGTTCGTCAGGAACACCCTGAACCAGGTGTTGCCCGATTTGGGATAGGAGGCGAGCCAGACGATCTTTTTCAGGTCTTTATTCATGCATCGTGGAAATAACAGCTTTCATGCTGACTTATGAATGATCTCTTCAATAAAAAAATCTGCAAGTTCTTTCAGCAGCAATGGAGAAGTGGGGCGCTTCAACTGGTAAACCCTGCACGTCCCGGCAAGTTCAGTTGCCATCCTGAAATGCTCAACAGTCTTATCCAGTCCAGGCAGGTACTGGTAGCGATAGGTATTGTTTTTCACCAGGTTGAATTTTTCCACGCCTTTGACCGGCTTGATCTCAAATCCGGGCGTGTTTTTGGAATTGAGGATGACAATGCTGTGCAGTGGTGCGGATTTGTTGATAAATTCTTCGCCTGTCGGTTTCCGGTATTTCAATAACTGTGGCCTGACTTTCGGGTACTGGGTAACATCCTCCTCCAGCTTTCTCATTACATCCTCCCATAATTTCAGGTGGGGGATGCCCGGGTAGACCACAGGCTGACCCGCTTCTGTTTTGAGAACCGAAATATCATCTGCCAGCAGGGAAAACCCTCTTTTAACAAGCGTGGCGGCCAGGCTCGATTTGCCGGCACCGCTGCTTCCCCCAATCACATATGCCCTTCCGTCTTTTACCACCGTGCTGCCGTGAAAGGGGAGCAGCTCCCGCTGGTGGATCATGGCTCCAAATGCCGAACCAAGCAGAAATAACCGGATCTCCTCATCCGTAGCGCTGCTCAGACGCTTAACGGTAATCGAGCTGCCGTTCTGCACCCGGTAGGAGCCAACACTGTTCAAGCGGAAAAGGAAATCATTTTTCTTTGCCTGGTACAGCACCCCCCTTCCTTTCACATTAGTGAGTTCTCCGGGATTGTCACCCCATTGAATTTCCACATCATGGGTACTGATATTTCCCTGCGGAAGTTCGGGAAGTTCGGGAAGTTCGATCTCAGACTTGAAGTTGATTCCGAATGCGTTGTATCTGAATGTAGGTTCCAATTGTTTTTTGTGCAAAGATAAGGTATTTTTAGGCGATGGGAATGCGAACATTCTGCGGAATAATCATGCGGCAGCAGGTGCGGGCCGATACGGGTTTGCTTGCTGCGATGGTGCAGACTCTCCCAGCCGGGGACAGTACCGAAGAGATCGTTCTGAACAGGTTTGCACTGGCGGCAATGAATGATCCCACCGGCGGAAAAGACATATCTGAAAGTCCGGTCTATCGCGACCATAGTGTTGCCGGGACCTATAACGGCCGCATCGACCATGCAAGCTATGCTCCCACTGAAGCCAACGCTGCGTCTACCTCTGATCCCGATTCAGTTCAATCTGCGAATTCTCCTGGGCCCCCTGCGTTTAAAAGTCCGTTCAACACAAAATACAACCTGTTTGATATATCACCAAAGAAATATATATTTAAATCGGTATTTAGATATATATTAAAATATATATTAAAATATATATATCAGGATTTGGGAAGCCTGCGCGGTGATTTTGCAGTTGCAGCATATGATATACATGAAGACAGGCTCGTGCTGGCACGTGATCCGCTTGGGACAAGGCCATTGTACTACCTGGAACAGCCGGACTATATCGCGTTTGCCACAGAGATGAAGGCACTGAAG